>NZ_JBSIUP010000015.1:0-62050 GCF_053654055.1 Ursidibacter sp. B-7004-1
GCTAATTACATTAGCCCCAGACTGATGACAAACCCTAATTTGTTGTATTCAATAAATGGATGCACTCAGTGCGTCCGAATGAAAAAAGACTTTGTCAATAATCTGGGGCAAATGTAATTTGCCCCTACGTATGAATCAAATGCCCGAAATGTAGGGGCTAATTACATTAGCCCTAGACTGATGACAAACCCTAATTTGTTGTATTCAATAAATGGATGCACTCAGTGCGTCCGAATGAAAAAAGACTTTGTCAATAATCTGGGGCAAATGTAATTTTCCCCTACGTATGAACCAAATGTCCGAAATGTAGGGGCTAATTACATTAGCCCTAGACTGATGACAAACCCTAATTTGTTGTATTCAATAAATGGATACACTCAGTGCGTCCGAATGAAAAAAGACTTTGTCAATAATCTGGGGCAAATGTAATTTGCCCCTACATATGAACCAAATGTCCGAAATGTAGGGGCTAATTACATTAGCCCCAGACCGATGACAAACCCTAATTTGTTGTATTCAATAAATGGATACACTCAGTGCGTCCGAATGAAAAAAGACTTTGTCAATAATCTGGGGCAAATGTAATTTGCCCCTACGTATGAACCAAATGTCCGAAATGTAGGGGCTAATTACATTAGCCCCTATAAATAAAGAGAACAAAATATGAACCTTTATTTTCTTGAAAACGAATATCTCAAAATTACCCTGTCAGATCTAGGTGCCAGTTGGCTATCTTGTTTAGTGAAATTACCCAATGAAGAGAGAGAAGTGCTAGTTACGACTTCAGCAGAAAATTGGCAAAAACAGACTGCTTATTTTGGGGCAACAGTCGGGCGTTATGCAAATCGTATTGCGAATGGATGTTACCAACTCAATGGCAAATGCTATCAACTTGCTCAAAATAACGGTGAAAACAGCTTACACGGTGGTATTTTAGGGGCGGATAAACAAATTTGGCAAGTTGAATTTGCCACAGCACAAGCGGTTAGATTTCAGAAAATTTTTGCTGATGGCGAAGAGGGTTTCGGCGGAGAAGTGGAAAGCTATGTGGAATATCGTTTGAGAGATAACCAACTTGAAATTAGCTTTGATGCGATAAGTAATCAAGACACTCCATTTTGTTTAACTAACCACGCTTACTTTAATCTATCGAATCAAGAGACGATTCATCAGCATAAATTACAGCTTAATGCAGATTATTATTTGCCTGTGGCAGAAAATGGTATTCCAAATCAAGCGTTAAAAGCCGTTGAGAATACGAGCTTTGATTTCCGACAAGGAAAACTTATTGGTCAATATTTGCTGACTGACGAAGATCAGAGAAAGGTTAAAGGTTATGATCACGCCTTCTTACTTACGAAAAAATCAGAAGATCTCACCGCTTGTGAGCCAGATGCAGTACTTTCTGTGGCAGATTTAACACTGGAACTTCGTACAACTAAGCCAGCATTACAGCTTTATACAGGGAATTGGTTAGGTGGACAACCTAATAAAATGGGTGGTGTTTACGCTGATTATGCTGGTGTTGCCCTGGAACCTGAATTTTTCCCTGATACACCAAACCACCCAGAGTGGTGGCATTTCGGTGGAATCTTGAAAGCGAATGAAGTTTATCAACATCATATTCAGTATCGATTTAATCTGAACTAGCAAAATAAATATAAGCTAATTTGTCATCTTTTATAAATCATTATATAATGATTTATATAATGGTTTTTTATTTAAATTACAGGAGATGATATGAAAAAAACATTACTGAAATTAGCTTTAGTCAGTGCTTTTAGTATGAGTGCTACATCAGTATTAGCAGAAAATATTACTGTATTTGCGGCAGCTTCAATGACAAACGTGCTACAACAAATTGGCGATGAATATAAAAAACAGTATCCTGAAGATAGTATTACGTTTTCTTTTGCTGGTTCTTCAACCTTAGCAAAACAGATTGAACAAGACGCTCCTGCGGATATTTTTGTTTCTGCCGATCAAAAATGGATGGACTATGTTGCAGAAAAACAGCCAAATAAAACAAAAAATATAAAAACCTTAGCGGAAAATGAATTAGTTTTGATTGCACCTAAGGACAGCGAGCTTAAAGAGACAACGGTTAAAGATATCGATTTTAAAAAGGTAATTGGTGAGAGCTATTTGGCAGTGGGAGATGATAATGTCCCTGTTGGACGTTATGCCAAAAAAGCCCTTGAACATTTTAATCTATGGGCTGATGTAGAAAATCGCTTATCTAAAGCAAAAGATGTGCGTGCGGTACTAGCTTATATTGAGCGTGGCGAATTACCACTTGGGATTGTTTATTCAACCGATGCTAAAGTGAGTGATAAGGTCAAAGTGGTTGCGGTGTTCCCACAAGAGAGCTATGGTAAAGTGGTTTATCCAGCAGCAACACTAAGTGAAAAGGTAGAAGCTAAACGTTTCTTAGATTTCCTTTCTAGCTCAAGCGCAAAATCAGCATTTGAAAAAGCAGGCTTTAAAGCGGTACAATAAAACTTATTTCCCCCTTTCTTAGAAAGGGGAATTTGCAAAAGTTTTCAGCAATCCAACCGCTTATTTATTGAGAATTTCCTGTGTTTGACTTTTCCCCACAAGAACTAAATGCGATTGTCCTTAGTTTAAGAATTGCCTCAATCGCTATTTTATTAGCATTACCTCTTGCTATTGCATTTGCGTGGTTACTTGCTCGTAAAGATTTTTGGGGAAAGAACTTATTGAACGGTATTATTCATTTACCGTTAGTGTTACCTCCTGTTGTAATAGGCTATTTGCTGCTGGTGCTAATGGCAAAAAAAGGGGCAATTGGGCAGTATTTATGGGAATGGTTTAATTTTTCGTTTAGTTTTTCTTGGCGGGGTGCTGTACTTGCCTCAATGGTAATGGCGTTTCCGCTAATGGTTCGTTCTATTCGATTAGCATTTGAAGGTATTGATCCTAAATTAGAGCAAGCCGCTCGAACTTTAGGTGCAAGCCCGATAAAAGTCTTTTTTACATTAAATTTACCCCTTTCATTATCAGGGATTATTGCAGGTGCGGTATTAGGTTTTGCCCGTTCTCTTGGCGAATTTGGGGCAACCATCACCTTTGTTTCAAATATCCCGAATGAAACCCAAACCATACCTGCCGCACTTTATACTTTTATTGAAACCCCTGACGGCGAATTTGCAGCCGCACGTTTATGTTTAGTGGCAATCGTTATCTCATTAGTTGCACTATTTTGTTCAGAATGGTTGGCACAGCGACAACAGCGATATAAATAGGTGGAAAAATGCTAAAGATCGACATTGCACAGCAACTAGGAGAATTAACACTAAACGTCAATGTAACTATTGCAGCAAAGGGGGTAACAGCTATATTTGGGCGTTCAGGAGCTGGAAAATCAAGCCTAATTAACTTAGTTGCAGGTCTATCTAAAGCAGACAGTGGGAGTATTGTATTAAACAATCGTATTTTGTTTGATCGTCAGCAGCGAATAAACTTGCCCCCAGAGCAGCGTAAAGTGGGTTATGTTTTCCAAGAACCTAGACTATTTCCGCATTATCGTGTAGAAGGCAATTTGAAGTATGGCTGTAAGCGGGTAGATCCTACAAAATTTTTACAAATTGTAAAATTATTAGGTATTGAACATCTATTGCAACGTTTCCCTAATAGCTTATCTGGCGGAGAAAAGCAGAGAGTGGCTATTGGGCGTGCTTTGTTATCCGATCCAGATATTTTATTGATGGACGAACCACTTTCTGCATTAGATTTACCACGCAAAAAAGAGCTACTGGATTATCTTAGTCAATTAGCCAAACAGCTCGACACTCCAATTCTATATGTCAGCCATAGCCTAGATGAAGTTGTACGTTTAGCCGATCATCTTCTCCTGTTAGAACAAGGAAAAGTAACAGCTTATGCAGATACTGCAACGGTTTGGCATAGTGATGCTTTTTCCGCTTGGCAACCTGAAACACAAAAAATGAGCTTGCTTGAATTACCGATTGCTGAATTACAACCTACTTATCAAATGCAAGGATTGGCTATTGGAGAGCAGAGAATATGGTTTAATCAGCAACCCCGTTATCAGATTGGTGAAAAGTTACGAATAACGATCTCAAGTCGAGATGTTTCTTTAGCATTACAAAAACCGCAACAAACATCTATCCGAAATGTATTACAAGGAACAGTTTGCAAAATTGAGCCACAATCCAACCGCTTTGATATTGCAATCCAGATCGAACAACAGCAGATTTGGGCAAGTATCAGCTTGTGGGCGTTTGATGAAATGCAATTAACAGAAGGGCAACAAGTTTATGTACAGATTAAGTCTGTTTCAATTTAAGAATGCTTTATAAACGGTCTTTTATGATTGTTGAGATTGGAAATTTTTTAGGGCATATGGGAGCGAAGTTCATCGCTCCCTCTTTATTATAGTAGCTAAATTTTAGTGGCGGAAATGACGCATTCCTGTCAATACCATTGCCATTCCGTGTTCATTTGCGGCATCAATCACTTCCTGATCTCGCATTGATCCACCTGGGTGGATAACACAAGTAATGCCAACTTTAGCTGCTGCATCAATACCATCTCTGAATGGGAAGAACGCATCTGATGCCATTACACAGCCTGCAACTTGTAAGCCTTCATCTTCAGCTTTAATGCCTGCAATTTTAGCCGAATAAACGCGGCTCATTTGCCCTGCACCGATACCGATAGTTTGTTTATTTTTAGCATATACGATCGCATTTGATTTAACGTATTTTGCCACTTTCCAACAGAATAATAGATCTTCCATTTCTTCTTTGGTTGGTTTGCGTTCGCTAACAAATTGTAGATCTTCAATATCAACGTGGCCTTGATCGGCATCTTGAACTAATAATCCACCATTTACACGTTTAAAGTCTAAGCGGTGGGTTGGCTCAGAAAATTCACCACATTCAAGAACACGCACATTTTTCTTTTTCGCAAGTACAGTTTTGGCTTCTTCAGAAATGGTTGGGGCAATAATGACTTCAACAAATTGACGTTCTGCGATAGTTTGTGCGGTTTCACCATCTAATTCACGGTTGAACGCAATAATTCCGCCGAAAGCAGAAGTTGGATCAGTTTGATAGGCTCTGTCATAGGCTTCTAAAATATTTTTCCCTAATGCAACGCCACAAGGGTTTGCGTGTTTTACGATAACACAAGCAGGCTCATCGAACTCTTTCACACATTCAAGAGCCGCATCAGTATCTGCGATATTATTGTAAGAAAGGGCTTTACCTTGCAGTTGAACGGCTGTTGCCACGCTGGCTTCTTTCAATTCGTTTTCAACATAGAATGCGGCATTTTGGTGGCTATTTTCACCATAACGCATTGTTTGTTTGCGAGTAAAGTTAAGGTTTAGCGTACGTGGGAATTGTCCGCAAACTTGGCTTAAATCTTCTTCTTCCGCTCCTTGATAAGGTGGTACTTTTTGCCCGAAGTAGTTTGCGATCATTGAATCGTATTGAGCGGTGTGTTCAAAGGCTTTAATCGCTAAGTTAAAACGAGTTTCAAGGGTTAAACCGTTTTGGTTGTTATCCATTTCTGCTAAAATCGCGTCAAAATCATTGTTATTGACGACAATCGCCACATCTTTATGATTCTTAGCCGCAGAACGAACCATGGTTGGCCCACCGATATCAATGTTTTCAACAGCATCTTCTAATGTGCAATTTTCTTTTGCCACTGTTGCCGCAAAAGGGTAGAGATTGACAACTACCATATCAATTTGCTCAATATTGTGTTGTTGCATAATTGCATCATCAACACCACGGCGACCTAAAATACCACCATGTACTTTTGGGTGAAGGGTTTTTACACGCCCGTCCATCATTTCAGGAAAGCCAGTGTAGTCAGACACTTCGGTAACTGCTAAACCTGCATCGGCTAATAATTTAGCTGTTCCGCCTGTTGATAATAATTTTACCCCACGTTGAGATAAGCCTTTTGCAAATTCCACGATACCATTTTTATCTGAAACACTAAGTAAGGCTTGTTTAATTGGACGATAAGTCATTCTAATTCCTTAAAATTGGTAATAAAAAACGGTATGAATTATAACGCAAACGTTTGCTAAAAGCATTACAAAATCTATTTAGCTGAAAACAAGCGGTGAGATTTCACTAATTTTTTGCAAGTTATTTTTGTAAAAGTATTTTCCTTTACAAAACTGAACTTTTAGCTTTTGCTAAAAATTAAAAAAAGAGTAAAATGAACGAACGTTCAGTTTAATGATATTAGAATTTTTATGATTATCAATAATGTGCCACACAATGACGTGGCACTTCGTATTTTAAATGCCGCAGATACGTTAATGGCAGAAAATGGGGTGCAATATCTTTCTACTCATAAAATTGCTAAACAGGCTGGAGTATCGGTTGGGACTATTTATCTCTATTTTAAAGATAAAGATGATCTACTTAATCAACTTATTCTGTATTTATTCAGTCAGTTTAATCAGGCTATTGAAAAACAGTACGATGAAACTCTACCGCTTTTTGAACAGTATCGAGCATTATGGTTAGCAAAGTTTGAGTTTATGTCGAATAACCTCAATATCGTAAAGAATATGTACCAGTATGAGTCTTTACCTCAGTTTCGAGAACTTCTACGTCATTGTTTTGAATCAGAACATTTGCCTTGGAATCGCTTTATTAAACGAGGTTTACAAACAGGGGTAATAGTAGATTTACCACCACAAATCTTGTATGCAATGAGTATGAAAGTGCCACAAGATTTAATTTATCAGCAATTATCCTTGGATAAGATCTATTCTCAACAGTTGATTGAAGATGTGATTTTACGCACTTGGAAAGCAATTATTGTTTAATTTTGAATTATTTATTTTTAGGTTTTATGGAGAAAATATGACAACAGAAACAAAAAAACCTTCTTCCTTAAAAAGATTTGGTGTTTGGCTTGTGTTACTGCTGGTGTTATTGGTTTTTGGTGCAGTTATTGCGATCAACCAAAAAATTGCACAAGCAAAAGCCGATGCTGCCGCTAATCCTTTCCCTGCCATTACAATGGTTACAGCAATGGACGTAGCATCACGAGAGTGGACTCCTGTTATTGATGCCGTTGGTTATGTGCGACCAAATCAAGGTGCGATGCTGAGTGCCCAAGTATCAGGCTCAGTGAGTCGTGTGTTAGTCAAAGCTGGTGATAATGTGAAAAAAGGGCAGCTTTTAGTTGAATTAGATAGTTCTGTGGAGCAAGCCAGTTTGCGTGCGTCTGAGGCTCAACTTACTGCGGTACAGGCAAATTATCAACGCTACCGTAACTTAGTAGCATCGAATAGTGCGTCAAAAGCGGAGTTAGATAATGCCCAAGCCACTTATAATCAATTAGTAGCCAATATCGAATCTTTAAAAGCGAGTATTAAACGTCGCCAGATTTATGCTCCTTTTGATGGTGAAGCGGGTATCGTAAAAATCAATGAAGGGCAATATATCAATGTAGGTACAGAAATTGTACGTGTTGAAGATCGTAGCCAAATGAAAGTAAGTTTTACTTTACCACAAACAGATTTAGAACTTATCAGCGTAGGACAAAAAGTTACCGTAACAGCTGATGCGGTATTAGGTCAAACTTTTGAAGCTGCGATTTCAGCGATTGATCCTGCTGTAAATCGCTCAACAGGTTTAGTGGAGTTAGAAGCAACAGTAAATGGAAAAGGGCTACTTTATTCAGGAATGTTTGCTCGTTTAAATATTGCATTACCAACAGAAACAAATCAAGTGGTTGTGCCGCAAATTGCCGTAACTTACACAATGTATGGTGAAAGTGCTTATGTATTACAACCACTTTCTGAAGAAGAAAAAGCAACCTTCAAAGCAACTCTTGAAACTCATACGGAAAGCCCAATGAATGGCGAACGAGCAAAACACCTGCTAAATAATTTAGATACAGTGCTTATTGCAAAACAAGTTGAAGTGAAAACGACAGATCGTCGTGGTATTTATGCACAATTAAAATCAGGCGTAAAAGTTGGAGACAAATTAGTTACAGGTGGTTTCCAACGTTTGAGTAATAACGCTTATGTTACTGTATCTGAAAAACAAGGTGCGGGTACAACCCAACCAGCTAAAAATAGCCGCTTATAATTGGGGTAAATAATGAGATTTACTGATATTTTTATTAAACGCCCTGTTTTGGCGATCAGTCTTAGTATTGTAATCGTCATTATGGGCTTGCAAGCAATGTTTAAATTGCAGGTGCGAGAATATCCGAAAATGGTAAATACCATTATTACGGTTTCAACCACTTATGCAGGGGCAGATGCTGAAACAATGCAGGCGTTTGTTACATCAAAATTAGAAGAATCAATCGCTCAGGCAGATAATATTGATTATATAAAATCATCTAGTGCACCAAGTAACAGCACGATTACGGTAAAAATGAAATTAAATACTGATCCTGGTATTGCTGTTGCTGATGTATCCGCTAAAGTGAATGCTGTGCGTTCGCAATTACCATCAGAAATTGATGACCCTTCAATTTCTGCTTCATCGGGTGCAATGGAAGCGATTATTTTTATTCGTTTTTCATCAGAGGAACTCTCATCACCACAGATTACCGATTATGTAGAGCGTATTGTTAAACCACAATTCTTTACGGTGAGTGGAGTATCTAAGATCAATGTGTTTGGTGGAACCAATTTCGGTTTACGCATTTGGTTTGATCCTGAAAAAATGGCAAGTCTTGAGCTATCTGTGCCACAAGCAGTAGCTGCATTATCTGCAAATAACGTTCAAACTGCAGCAGGCAATGCAAATGGTTACTATACGGCTTATCGTAACAAGGTTGAATCGACTACTCGTGATGTTGAACAACTTGAAAATTTAGTAATTAAAACCACAGAAAGCGGGCAACAAATCAAATTAAAAGATATTGCTCGTATTGAATTAGACAAAAATAGCGATACAAGCCGAGCCATTGTTAATGGTGCAGATGCAGTGGTTTTAGCGATTGAAGCCGCAAGTACAGCTAACTCGCTTGTTGTTGCAGAGAATATTTATCCTGCATTTGAAAAAATTAAGAACGATCTACCCGCTTCAATGGATGCGGAGATAATGTATGACAAAACTATTGCGATCAATAGCTCAATCAATGAAGTAGTAAAAACCATTGGTGAAGCAACCTTAATCGTATTAGTGGTGATTACAATGTTCTTAGGCTCATTTAGAGCAATGATTATCCCTATTGTAACAATTCCAATTTCATTGATTGGAGTGTTAATGGTATTACAAGGATTTGGTTTCTCAATTAACTTATTAACTTTATTGGGCTTAATCCTTGCTATCGGTTTAGTGGTTGATGATGCGATTGTGGTACTCGAAAACGTGGATCGCCACATTAAAGAGGGGGAAACGCCATTTAGAGCAGCAATTATTGGTACAAGAGAAATCGCAGTACCTGTTATTGCAATGACAGTAACGCTTATTGCGGTATATTCGCCAATGGCATTGATGTCAGGCATTACAGGGACACTTTTCAAAGAATTTGCTTTAACTCTTGCTGGAGCTGTATTTATTTCAGGTATTGCGGCATTAACGCTTTCACCGATGATGTCGAGCCGTATTTTAAAAGCATCAGCTAAACCAAGCCGCTTAGAGCGTTGTGTAGAAGGTTTCTTACATCGTATTACGCAATGTTATACCAATATGCTTGAGCTAGTAATGGCTATGCGTAAATCGGTATTGGCTTTTGCAGTATTGATTTTTGCTTCGTTGCCATTCTTATTTGGTTCATTGGCAAGTGAGTTAGCCCCATCGGAAGATCGCGGTATTATTATGGCAATGGGAACAGGGCCTTCAAATACTAACTTGGACTACATTCAAGAAGTAATGACTCCTTTTGCTCTTGAGACACAAAAGATCCCTGAAGTTAGTGCAACACAAATTATGCCAGGCTTTCCATCAAGTAACGGTGCATTTGCTTTAGTACCATTAGTGGATTGGAATGAGCGTACTCGTTCGCAGTCTGAAGTGTTGGCGGAAGTGAGTAAAATTGCAAGTACTGTTCCTGAAGTTTCGATTACAGCTTTCCAAATGGCAGAAATTTCAACAGGGGAGAGCGGTTTACCGTTTTCATTTGTGATTACAACGGCAGATAGTTACCAAAATTTAGCACAAGTGGCACAGCAATTTTTAATTGAAGCACAAAAATCAGGTAAGTTTTTCTTCAATCAACTAGACTTGAAATTTGATACCGCTTCAATGAGAATTAGTTTAGATCGTGAAAAATTGGGGACTTATGGTGTAACCGCACAGCAAATTAGTGCGACATTAGGAAGTTATTTATCAGGTGCGACACTTTCTCGTGTGGATATTGATAGCCGTCCATACAACATTGTGGCACAAGTAGAACGTAAAAACCGTTTAAACCCAGAAGATCTTGGTAAATTCTTTGTTACCACCAGCAATGGTGCATCTGTTCCATTAAGCACCTTTATTTCAATGGAATTGGTTTCACAACCAGCAAGTTTACCGAAGTTAAACCAGCTAAATTCAGCAACGATTAACGGTGTTGTGGCAAGTTCTATCGGTGATGCTGTGCAATGGGCTGAAGCGAAAGCTGCCGAAATTTTACCAAGTGGCTATCAGTATGACTTTATGAGTGAAGCTCGTCAGTATAAACAAGAGGGTAATGCGTTAGTACTCACGTTCGCCTTAGCGGTGGTGATGATCTACTTAGTATTAGCTATTCAGTTTGAATCTTGGCGTGATCCGCTAGTTATTTTGGTTTCTGTACCATTAGCGATTAGTGGGGCATTATTAGTGCTGAATATATTAGGTTTACCGTTTATTGGCGTAAAAGGAGCAACCTTAAATATCTATTCACAGGTTGGTTTAATTACCCTAGTAGGTTTAATTACTAAACACGGTATCTTAATGTGTGAAGTGGCGAAAGAAGAGCAGTTACACCACGGGAAATCTCGTGCAGAAGCGATTTTCTATGCGGCTAAAATTCGTTTACGCCCAATTTTAATGACTACCGCAGCAATGATTGCAGGGCTTATCCCTCTACTTTATGCTGCGGGTGCAGGTGCGGTTATGCGTTTTAGTATCGGGATTGTAATTGTGGCAGGATTAGCAATTGGTACACTCTTTACTTTATTTGTGCTACCAGTGATTTACACTTTCTTGGCAAGCGAACATAAACCATTAATGGAGTTTGATGAAAACCAGCCAAGTAAACACGAGCAGAATAAAATCGAACAACTTGAACATTCCGCTTAATTAAGCTCTCTCAAATAAGCGGTAACTTCCCTGAAATTTTTTGCAAAATTTTAAATGGAAGTTACCGCTTTTTGTCATTATTTATGTGCGGATTTAAATTTGATTGAGTAAGAAATGTAGAATATCAGAAAATTCATTAAATCATTCAAAGGCTAATTACTTGGTTCAATATTATTGGCAACATATATCTATTCAGAATTCAGACGCCAAGCGTGGCGTCTCTACAAACTAAATTCTCTCTACTTTTAGACCATTTCTCTTATTAAACAAAGAACAAGCGGTTACTTTTGGGTAAATTTTTGCAACTTTTCTATTTCAAATAAAACTATCACTTATGCACAAATGCACCTATAAAAAAAGTTGAATTTGAGCTATCCTATACAACAATTTTTTTGATTCAATTTTATAGGTTATAAATTATGCAACAACAGTATAATCCAAGTGCGATTGAGCCTAAAGTTCAACAATACTGGGCGGAAAATAAAGTTTTCAAAGCAATTAAAGATACAAGCAAGCCAAAATACTACTGCCTTTCAATGTTTCCTTATCCTTCAGGGCGTTTGCATATGGGACACGTTCGTAACTATACCATTGGCGATGTGGTTTCTCGTTATCAACGAATGAATGGTAAAAATGTTTTACAACCAATGGGTTGGGACGCTTTTGGCTTACCTGCGGAAGGGGCTGCGGTAAAAAATAAAACCGCACCAGCCAAATGGACTTACGAGAACATTGAATATATGAAAAATCAGCTCAAAATTTTGGGCTTTGGTTTTGATTGGGATCGTGAAGTTACGACTTGTAAACCAGAATACTATAAATGGGAACAGTGGTTCTTTACTGAATTGTACAAAAAAGGCTTAATTTACCGTAAAACATCAACGGTAAACTGGTGTCCGAACGATGAAACTGTATTAGCGAATGAGCAGGTTCACGAAGGTTGTTGCTGGCGTTGTGATACCCCTGTGGAACAGCGTGAAATTCCACAATGGTTTATTAAAATTACCGATTATGCCGAACAGCTAATCAATGGGTTAGACAGTTTGCCACAATGGCCTGATCAAGTAAAAACAATGCAACGTAACTGGATCGGGCGTTCTGAAGGGGTAGAAATTACCTTTGATATTAAAGACACTACCGAAAAATTAGCAGTATATACAACTCGCCCTGATACATTCTATGGCGTAAGTTATGTTGCTGTGGCAGCAGCTCACCCATTAGCGACTTTAGCGGCAGAAAATAATCCTGAACTCGCACAATTTATTCAAGAAGCAAAAAATACCAAAGTGGCAGAAGCTGAACTTGCCACAATGGAGAAAAAAGGAATGGCAACAGGATTATTTGCTATTCACCCATTAACAGGCGAAGAAGTACCAGTTTGGGTAGCTAACTTTGTATTAATGCACTACGGCACAGGGGCGGTAATGGCTGTTCCAGCACACGACCAACGCGACTTTGAATTTGCTCAAAAATACGATTTGCAAATTAAACAGGTTATCGCACCGCTTGATGGCTCAGATTGGGATTTCACACAAGCCGCTTTCACTGAACACGGTAAATTGATTAACTCTGCAGAATTTAATGGTTTAGATTTTGATGGTGCATTTAATGGTATTGCGGATAAATTAGAAAGTTTGGGTGTAGGCAAACGTCAAGTAAATTATCGTTTGCGTGACTGGGGCGTTTCTCGCCAACGCTATTGGGGAGCACCAATCCCAATGCTTACCCTTGAAAATGGTGATGTTGTGCCAGTGCCAATGCAAGATTTACCGATTATTCTACCTGAAGATGTGGTAATGGACGGCGTGAAAAGCCCGATCAAAGCTGATCCTGAGTGGGCAAAAACCACTTATAACGGACAACCTGCATTAAAAGAAACGGATACCTTTGATACCTTTATGGAGTCATCTTGGTATTATGCACGTTATACCTCGCCACAATATCAACAAGGAATGTTAGATAGCGATGAAGCAAATTATTGGCTACCAGTGGATCAATATATCGGTGGTATTGAACACGCCACAATGCACTTGCTCTACTTCCGCTTCTTCCACAAATTATTGCGTGATGCGGGTTTTGTCGTCAGCGATGAACCAGCGGAAAAATTATTATGTCAAGGAATGGTATTAGCTGATGCGTTCTACTACACATCACCAACTAATGAGCGTATTTGGGTTTCACCAACAGAAGTAACGTTAGAGAAAGATGAAAAAGGTCGTATTCTCAAAGCCTTTGATAAAGAAGGTCGTGAATTAGTCCATAGCGGTATGACCAAAATGTCGAAATCGAAAAATAACGGTATTGACCCACAAGAGATGGTAGATAAATATGGTGCAGATACCGTACGTCTATTTATGATGTTTGCCTCGCCTGCAGAAATGACACTTGAATGGCAAGAGTCAGGTGTTGAAGGGGCAAAACGTTTCCTTGGTCGTTTATGGAACTTAGTATTTGAATACCAACAAAGCCCAGCAACCGAAGCATTAAACCCTGCAGCATTATCTAGTGAGCAAAAAGCTCTTCGCCGAGATGTGCATAAAACCATTGCGAAAGTGAGCGATGACATTGGTCGCCGCCAAACGTTCAACACTGCAATCGCAGCGATAATGGAGTTAATGAATAAATTAACCAAAGCACCATTAAACGATGCTCAAGATAAAGCGGTAATGGCAGAAGCTTTAAGTGCCGTTATTCGTATGCTTTACCCAATTACGCCACACATCTGTTTTGAACTTTGGCACGCAATCGGTAATGAAAGTAGTATTGATTTTGCTCCTTGGGTTCAAGCTGATGAAACAGCAATGGTGGAAGATGAGAAATTAGTTGTTGTACAAGTGAATGGTAAAGTTCGTGGTAAAGTAACTGTGCCTGCAAATGCAACAGAAGATGAAGTCAAATCCTTAGCTCTAGGTGATGAAAATGTCGCAAAACATTTAGACGGCTTAAATGTAATTAAAGTTATCTATATTCCATTTAAAATGTTAAGTTTTGTCGCAAAATAAACGCACAAGCGGTAGGATTTTGCAGATTTTTTGCAAAATCAAATTATTGGCAACGCTATTTACTGTAGGGTGGACTTCAGTCCACCACTTCGTAATTTATTGATTTTAAATATGGTGGGCTAAAACCCACCCTAATCTATTAATAAACTAGGAAATTTATGAAAAAACCTTTTACTCTTTTCGCTGTGCTATTAACAGCTTTACTGACCGCTTGTGGTTGGCAATTTAAAAATAGTGAACGTTTTCCAGAAGAATTGCGTACTTTACGCTATGAGAGTGCTGATCAATATAGCGATATGTCGCGTATCTTACGCAACCAGTTGCTATTAAACGATATTACACTTGTACCACAAGAAAATAATAACCATATTGCCACATTACGTTTAAACAGTGCAGAAAGCACTTCTCGAGTTGCGTCTGTATTTAAACAGGCTCGTGAAGCGGAAAAAATTCTTAGTTTAACCGTTAAAGCAACGGTTTCTGTGCCAGAAAAAGGTGATTATCCACTAGAGGTTTCTGTATTCCGTACATTCTTTGATGACTCTCGTGCAGCTCTTGCAAAATCCGAAGAACAAGAGTCTATTATGAAACAGATGTATGAACAAGCATCTCGCCAACTACTCATCAAAATGGTGGGACTGCATAAAACACTTTCTAATACGAAATAAATAACCTTATAAAATGATTGAGCGTATTTTTTCAGAACAACTTGAAGCAAATCTTGCAAAAGGATTAAAAGCCTTTTACTTATTAAGTGGGCAAGATTTGCTCTTAGTTGATGAGTCTAAAGATCAAATTATTGCTTTAGCTCGTAAGCAAGGTTTTGATGAGAAAATAGATGTTGCAATCAACAATGAAACCAAATGGGACGATTTATTTCATCAGCTACAATCGACAGGTTTATTTTCCAGTCGGCAGATTGTGCTTTTAAATTGTCCCGATAATCTCACTGCTCCGCAGCAGAAACAGTTGTCGGAATTATTAAGTTTCAGCCATTCCGATCTCATTTTTATTTTGCACTTGCCTAAATTATCCAAAGCAATGGAAAAACAGGCTTGGTTCAATCTGTTAGAAACTAACGGATTACTGATAAATTGCCAAACGCCAGATATCAATAAAATGCCAATTTGGTTACAACATCGTGCAAAAAAAATGGCGTTAGATCTCGAAGATGAAACAATAAAACTGCTCGCTTATAGTTATGAAGGGAATTTACTTGCCCTGAAACAGACCTTATGGATGTTACAACTTCGTTTTAGTCACGAAAAAATCACACCTGCCAAAGCACAAGAAATTATTGAACAATCGGCTCAATTTACCCCTTTCCAATGGGTTGATTCGCTACTTGCAGGGAAAATTAAACGTGCCACAAGAATTTTAAACCATTTACGCAATGAAGAAGTACAAGCGGTTGTTTTACTGCGTATTATTCAAAAAGAGTTAATGTTAATTCTTGAGATGACACGTTCCCCAAGCCCCATTAAACTCAATCAGTTTCTATTTAAAGGTAATTTACGCCAAGAATTTGACCGCTTAAAAGTGTGGCAAAATCGCCGACCTTTCTATCAACAGGCGATAAATCGCTTTACCTACACTAAGCTCTATCAGCTTATTCAAACACTTGCCGATCTAGAAAAGCAAGTAAAACAAGAATTTAGCGAAGAGATCTGGCAGCAACTAGAAATTTTTAACCAAAAGTTTGCTTAATGTTGTCTGATTGTTCGAGCCTAAACTTGTAAAGGTTGTGATAAGGAGTAGATGAAAATCTTCTCTTGGTGCTAGAATAAGCACCGTTTTTACTCACCTAAATCAAAGGAGTTCTCTATGTATATCGAATTCAGTCTATCTGCAATTTTTATATTACTTGTGGTTGTTGTACTCTTTTCAATAATTAAAACAGTACCGCAAGGTTATCATTGGACCATTGAGCGTTTTGGTCGCTATACCAAAACATTAACACCGGGTTTAAATCTGATTGTTCCTTTTATTGAAAGAGTAGGACGAAAAATCAATATGATGGAACAAGTGCTTGATATTCCATCACAAGAAGTTATTTCCAAAGATAATGCCAGTGTGGCAATTGATGCTGTCTGCTTTATTCAAGTCATTGATGCACGTCGTGCTGCTTATGAAGTTAATCATTTAGAGCAAGCAATTGTCAATTTAACAATGACCAATATGCGTACGGTATTAGGTTCGATGGATCTTGATGATATTCTCTCACAGCGTGATTTAATTAACGGACGTTTGTTATCCATTGTTGATGAAGCAACAAATTTATGGGGCGTTAAAGTTACTCGTATTGAAATCAGAGATGTCCGCCCACCAAAAGAACTGGTAGAAGCAATGAATGCTCAGATGAAAGCAGAGCGTAATAAACGAGCCGATATTTTAGAAGCAGAAGGTATCCGCCAAGCAGAAATTTTGCGGGCAGAAGGTGAAAAACAGGCTCGCATTTTAAAAGCGGAAGGTGAGCGTCAAGAAGCATTCTTACAAGCGGAAGCTCGTGAACGTGCAGCCGAAGCGGAAGCGAAAGCCACTAAAATGGTATCAGAAGCAATCGCAACGGGCGATACAAAAGCAATCAACTATTTTATTGCTCAAAAATATACCGAAGCATTGCAGCAAATTGGGGCATCTGATAATAGTAAAGTTGTCCTAATGCCTTTAGAAGCAACGAATCTGATTGGTTCTGTTGCAGGTATTGCTGAATTATTGAAAAATAATAAAAGCCAGTAATCTCTTTCTATACATATCTGAGAAATAGGAGGAAATATGATGATGGAATGGTTTCCTGATTGGTCTATATGGCTTATTTTAGGCTTTTTGCTATGTATTTTAGAAATTATTATTTCTGGTGTTTTCATTATATGGTGGGGTGGAGCCGCAATTGTTGTTGCTATTGCTGTTGCTCTGTATCCTATTCCACTCAGTTGGCAACTCTCCATCTTTGCGATTCTTGCTATTATTTTTAGTCTAATATGGTGGAAATATCAGCATAGTAAGGATATTAGAGATGATGAAAATAGCACTCTAAATGCCCGAGAACATAATATGCTTGGTGTACAGGGGGCTATTGTCGAGCTACTTGAAAATGGTATTGCTCGTGGAAAATTTGGAGATACAACTTGGCGAGTGATTGGGGAGAATTTACAAGTGGGAGATAGTGTTCAAGTAAATAAGGTTGATGGTATAACGTTATTTGTACACAAATTGTAGGTGTAATGGACAAAAGATGGGTATTCGCCCATCTTTTTGTTTTAGATTTTTTATATTTAAGGCAAATCCGATAACGCATTCGGGTTTTTCGTAATAAACATTGCATCACCATAGCTGAAAAAGCGATAGTGAGAAGTAACTGCGTGTTGATAGGCTTGCATACAGTTACGATAACCTGCAAAAGCGGAAACTAGCATAATTAGAGTGGATTCAGGTAAATGGAAATTAGTTACGAGAGCATCGACAACTTTAAACGTTTTTCCTGGGTAGAGAAAAATGTTGGTATCCGCATAAAAAGGGGCAATTAGTTGTCCTGCTTTCTCTGCTGCTTGTGCAGCACTTTCGATAGAGCGAACGGATGTTGTACCAACACAGATCACCCTTTTACCTTTTGCTTTAGTAGCAAGAATTTTATCCACAACTTCTTGGCTTACTTCGGCATATTCAGCGTGCATTTTATGTGCTTCTAAGGTTTCCACTCTAACGGGTTGGAATGTACCTGCCCCAACGTGCAGGGTAACAAAAGCTGTATCTACACCTTTTGCTTGTAATTTACCCAACATTTCCTGATCAAAGTGTAACCCCGCAGTTGGTGCTGCGACAGCCCCTAATACTTTGCTATAAACAGTTTGATAACGCTCTTGATCGGCATCTTCATCAGGGCGATCAATATAAGGCGGAAGGGGCATATGTCCTGCTTGTTGTAGTAGGTCAAACAACGGTTGGCTTGCTTTAAATTCCAGCTCAAATAATGCTTCGTGGCGAGCAACCATTATGGCGTGAAAACCATTTCCTTCGCCTAATTTATCTTCGCCTAAAATAATCTCCGTACCTTCTTTGGGTGCTTTTGATGAGCGAATATGAGCAAGGCAACGATGTTCATCTAATACTCGCTCAACCAATACTTCTAGCTTTCCACTGCTTGATTTACGTCCGTAAAGACGAGCAGGAATTACACGAGTATTATTAAAAATCAATAAATCGCCTGTTTCAATATGGGATAGAAGATCGGTGAATTGTTGGTCTTGATATTCCCCCGTTGTACCGTTGAGATAGAGTAATCGGCTAGCACTACGCTCTTTGGTCGGGTAACGAGCAATCAGTTCATCAGGAAGATCAAAATGGAAATCGGTAACTAACAAAGGTATTCCTTAATAAATTGCAAAAAAATGGAAAAATCTAACCGCTTATGCTTAGAGTAATGCATAAATATCATTGATAGCTTTACTCAGTTTGTAGCGATCGTGGCGGTAATATATATCTTCAGCTTGTAAGTCTTGGCGAAGAGTCGTTATATAATAAGGTGTTTCACTGGTTTCATCTAAATGGGTAATAATGCCATTTAAACGCATTAAGCCGATACGGTTTTCAATCCACTGAATACGATCAGTCAGTGAAAGTGAGCCTGCAATACCGTGCTCTTTGCCGATATTATCAATAAAAATAACTTTAGCGTGGCTTGTCTGAATGGCTTGAGCGACTTCATCAAGGAGTAAATTCGGCATAATACTAGTAAAAAAGCTCCCCGGCCCAAGAATAATCAATTCCGCTTGATTTAATTCTTCCAGTATTTCAGGCGTGGCGTTTACATTAGGCGTTAGAGAAAGCGACTGTGGCACAACGTCTAAAGCATCAATCGACACCTCACCAACAATGGTTTCCCCATTTGCAAGATGGCTGGATAAATGCACAGGTGATTCAGACATTGGCATTAAACCCACTCGAACGTGTAGCAGATCTCTCACTAAATTTAATCCATCAAGGGGACGGATTTTCATATCTTCGAGAGCTTTAAGAATAAGGTTGCCTAAATTATGCCCAGCTAATTCCCCTTGCCCAGCAAAACGGTATTCAAAGAGAGCAGATGCAATGGTCGGTTTTATCGTGATTTGAGTTAGACAGTTACGGAGATCACCCCACGCGATACCGCCGTGTTGGTAGCGAATACGCCCTGTTGAACCGCCATTATCGGTCGTTGCTACCACACCTGTTAAACGTTCTTTTAAAAATGAGAGTGAAGACAGCACACGTCCTAAACCGTGCCCACCACCTAATGCTACAACTTTATTCAGTTGAGCGAGTTTAGGGTGGCGTGGTGGAATTGTCATTTCTGTCATAGCAAACCTGTATGTAAAAACATTAAAATGAAAGTAAAAGTTTCACTCAATCTAACCGCTTGTGTTTTAATCCGTCGTTGGCAATGCATTAACCACTGCTTTAACAAGAGTGGCAAGTGGTATCGCGAAAAATACCCCCCAGAATCCCCAAAGACCACCAAAAATCAGCACTGCAACAATGATGGTTAATGGGTGTAGATTGACCGCTTCTGAAAAGAGAAAAGGTACAACAATGTTACCATCGAGCAATTGGCTAATGACAAAAGCGAGTAACACATAGTAAAACTCAGGTGATAAGCCAAACTGAAACAGTGCAACTAATGCAACAGGAATCGCAACTAATACCGCACCGATATAAGGGACTAATACCGATAAACCCACTGCCACAGAGAGTAATAGGGGATAGCGTAGGTCAAAAAAGAGAAAAATGATGTAAGTTACCACACCCACAATCATAATTTCTAGAAATTTTCCACGAATATAGTTTGCAATCTGCTGTTGCATTTCTCTCCAAACACGATTTGCTAAACGGCGGTTTTTAGGTAAAAAACGCCCAACATCGTTTAGGAATAAGGTTTTATCTTTTAAAAGAAAGAACACCATTAAAGGAACAAGGAAAGCATAAATACCCAGCCCTACAATACTCACAATGGAATTGACAGAGAAGGCAAGTAACGAATCGCCAAATCCCAAAATTTTGGTTTTTAGACCTGCCATTAGCGAATCTAACATCGCATAATCAATCAATTCAGGATAATGCTCAGGCAAGGCTTGTAACCATTCATTAAGTAGATTAAACATAGCGGGTAGATCTTTCAAAAAAGTTACCGCTTGGTTCCAAAGTGTTGGAAGTAATACTACGAATAAGAATACCGAAATAGAAATAAATCCGCCGAGTACAAGAATTAATGAGAGAGAGCGAGGTAATTTCAATGAGGTGGTTAAAAAACGAATTGGCCATTCGAGTAAATAAGCGAAAACGATAGCAACCAAAAGCGGCATTAATAAATCGCTAAAGAAATAGATAGTACCAAACCCAATCAGTAAGATACCAAGTAGCACTACTGTTTGTGGGTCATTAAATTTTTGTTTGTACCACTGGAGAAACATATCCAACATATCTATTTCCTTATATTAGCAAGTATTATTTATTTTTGGCTACAAACCGCAATAAATCCTAATTGGTTTTCAGGATCATTAAAGGTTTGGAACATTTTCTTGAAAGTATCACGATTTTCAGGTTTTAACGCATTACCGACAATTTTCATTGCCCCAATTACGCCTTCATCGTGAATTAAGCCTTTAGGGGAAAGTAAGCTCATTTCCCCTGTAAAGGTTTCTACATTGCGGAAACCGCAGTTTAAAAAGGTTTCTTTCCAGCCATCTTTAGAGAGTGGGCTGACTGTTAAATGAATCGCGTCTCTTAGTTTGGCAATTACACTTTCAGCGTTGTCCCCATTGAGTAACACATCGTGAGTAAGTAAAAAACCATTTGGTTTAAGTACGCGTAAATATTCGCGAATTGCTTTTTCTTTTGCTTCTGAAGGTAACATCGTTAGCATTGCTTCATTGATAACAATATCAAAACTATTATCTTCAAAAGGTAATTTAGTAGCATTGGCTCGCTGTACACGCACTAAATCAATCACTTCATTCTCTTTGATATTCTGTTCTGCCTTAGCTAATGCTTCTTCGTCTAAATCAATACCAATAACTTGGCAACCAAACTGTTTGGCTATTTCAATTGCTGTTGTTCCCATATTACAGGCGACTTCTAAAACTTTTTTATCTTTTCTAAAATCACCGTTGGCAATTAACCAATCTGTTGCGATTTTACCACCTGGGCGTAAACGTGTTTTACCTAAGCGAGCTAAAAAATGGTGTCCTACTTCTTCTTTCTTCATATCTGCCACCTCAATAGTAAAAATAATAAGATCTGATTATTTGAGAACCTAAAAGTTCATCAATATAGAATAAAGCAATTATAGCGTTTTTTTACCTGTTCTTATATACAAAACTACGGAAATTTGACACAATTATAGACGCTTGATTTTTACACATTAAAAAGAAGGAAAAAGAATGAAAAATTCACAAAAACACCTAAAGCAAAATGCTCAGAATATCGAATATGCTTTGCAACGAGGCGAGATTAAAGAGAGTGCAGTAAAAGCACTTGTTACAGATAAGCTGTTTAGAACTCGAGTTGAGCGTAATCGTAAAGGAAAAGGTAGTTATCAACGAAATGCAAAACACAGACACAAACTCACCGCTTATGGCAAATCAGAAAGCCCATTCAAAAGTAACATTATTTTTGAATGGGCTTTTTAGTTAGATGTTATTACAAGAAATACTAGAGGTCAGATCACAAATCCACTGCTTGTTAATTTACTACTTGTTAAAAATGCGTGATAGAATTTACCAATTTCCATTTTTAGGGCTACATAATGCAAAATAATGTTCTTACCGTTACTCAGCTGAATTATGCTGTTCGCCATACATTAGAAACTGAATTTAGTTACATCTGGTTAGTGGGGGAAATCTCTAACTTTAGCCAACCTGTTTCAGGGCATTGGTATTTAACCCTTAAAGATGAGCAGGCACAAGTTCGGTGTGCAATGTTCAGAATGAAAAATCAGAGAGTGAATTTTCAGCCTAAAAATGGAATGCAAGTGCTTGTAAGAGCGAATGTGAGCTTATATGAGCCGAGAGGTGATTATCAAGTGCTGATTGAAACTATGCAACCTGCGGGAGATGGTTTATTACAACAACAGTTTGAACAGCTTAAAATGAAATTAGCAGCAGAAGGACTTTTTGCCCAAGAACATAAAAAGCCTTTGCCAAACTATGTAAAAACAGTAGGAATTATCACTTCATCAAGTGGAGCAGCTTTGCAAGATATTCTTAATATTTTGGGACGCCGAGATCCAAGTTTACAGATTGTAATTTATCCAACAATGGTGCAAGGTAAAGAGGCGACTGCAGATATTGTACAAATGATCAAACTGGCGAATTTACGCAAAGAATGTGATGTGCTGATTGTTGGGCGTGGTGGTGGATCTTTAGAAGACTTATGGTGTTTTAATGAAGAAAGCGTGGCTTGGGCAATTTATCATTCGGATATTCCGATTATCAGTGCGGTTGGACACGAAACCGATGTAACGATCGCTGATTTTGTTGCGGATATACGAGCCCCAACGCCTTCAGCCGCTGCTGAATTAGTCAGTCGAGATCAACAAGAACGTAAACGACAATTACAACACTACCAAGATCGTGCAAATTTAGCATTTGATCGTTTATGGTCTGATAATTTACGCAAATTTGCTTATTTACGCTCTCGACTAATGGCTCAACATCCTAAGAAACAACTTCAGCTTCGCCAACAGCATTTATTAGGGGTTCAACATCGCATAGAGCAGATAATGCGAGTACGGCTATTTCACCAACAGCAAATCTTAAAACAGTTTGTACAGCGTGTTTATCTTCAGCACCCGCAAAAACAGCTAGAACGTCAGCAACAGCAACTGAATTTGTTACATAAACAGCTTGTACAAAATATAGAACAACATTTTTTAGCTAAACAGCAGAAATTTGAAAATGTTACCCAACGCTTAAAACATAATCCTTTGCCGCATTCCATTCGCCAGCAACAACATCAATGGGGAAAATTAGAGCAACGCTTGGTTTTTGCAATTCAGCGAAAAGCAAGTTTATCACAACAGAATTTTCAACAATTATGTGTCAAACTCGAAAGCCTAAGTCCATTAAAAGTATTAGCTAGGGGCTATTCTGTTACACAAAATCAGCAAGGTATTGCTTTAATTTCTACTCAAAAGATTAATGTGGGAGACATTCTATATACAAGGCTAGAGCAGGGTAGCGTTGTTAGTGAAGTAGTATCAATAGAAGGGTGAGAATAACAAAATGTTGGATTTACGATTGCTCATAAATCCAACATTCCTATGTATTAGAGATTAGTTAAGCAACCAAACACGTCCGTAATGCTTCATTAGGCCAGCCTTATGTCCTGCCTGATCGCCAATACCTTGGTATAAATCAAAATGTTGATTTTTAACTGCACCGCCAACATCAAGTGCTACCATCAAGCGTAATTCGTGTTTACCTGTCCAATTACCTGAATGATCAACCAATGGCATTTCTACTAATAGCACACTGCCTGTCGGTACAATACGTTTATCTGATGCCACAGATGCTAATGCAACAAGTGGAACACCTGCTGAACCTTTTACATCTAGAGTTGGGTCGTGGCGGAAATACACAAATGAGCGATTACGTTCAAGTAGGGCTTGTAAACGATGTGGGTTTCTTGCTCCCCATTCTCGAATTGCTTGAACAGACATTTTCTCTTTAGGAATTTCTCCATCTTCCACTAATAAACGTCCAACACTAGTGTAGCCATATCCATTTTTATCTCCATAGGCAAAATGGCGTAAATTTCCTCCACCTAGATCAACAAATCCACTACCTTGGACTTCCATTAGAAAATTCTCTAAATATGAATTAGTATAAGCTAACTCTAGACCTTTACCGTATAATGCTCCTCTGTAGATTTCTGCTCGAGCATATTTTTTATTTCCTTTCGGAATAGCATAAATCGGGTGGCGGAATTCGCCTTGTGGAGTTAAGCGTGCTTGGATAACAGGGATATAATACCCAGTCATCAATACATTTTGATAGCCATCTTCACCACGCATTTGACGAGAGTGCAAACCGAAACGTGCGAGATCATTGATATTTCCCCCTGCATTTACCCAAGCGGTGATTTTACGGTAAGTATTTCCAAATGTGGCTGAAATATTACTAGAGTATTGATACACATTATTTAGTTGTTGTAAAAACTCTCTAGGGTTTACAATTTTTCCATTCGCTGACACCGTTGCAGTGGCAAAATGAGGCATCTGTTCAGGGACAAACTGACGACCTTTTGTAATAGCTCCCCATCTTGAACCATCAGATATACTCACTTCAGTTTTCTTTGCTACATCAACCGAACAGCTAGTGATGAAGAGTGTAATTCCAGTTAATGCGATTTTTTTATATGCTTTCCGAAACATAATATTTCCCAACAAGTTAAAAATGAATAAAGCGTAATAATGATTAAGAATATCAAAAAAGAATGTAAAACGATACTGATATGTAGAAGATCAAGTCTGATCTTCTACAGTTAAATATGAAGAACTGATTTTAGATTAGATTTTATTCTTAGCAGATAAAAAACCGAGCAATTTATCTGCTCGGTTTTACCTTCATTTGATTATTTTACATCAGCTTCATTGTCTGAAACAGTACCGACATTTCTATCAGTAGGCTCTGTTTCAGAGAAAGTGTCATCAACTTTAGTTTCTGACGGTTTTTCATCTGAAGATGATGGCGGCGTGTTATCACCACTATCATTCCAACCTGCAGGTTCGCCAACTGGTTTACGTTCCATTAGGTTTTTGATCTGTGGCATATCGATTGTTTCATATTTCATTAACGCATCTTTCATTGCGTGTAAAATATCCATATTGTCGATCAATACTTGTCTTGCACGCTCATAGTTACGTTCAATAATCTTACGCACTTCTTCATCAATAAGCTGTGCGGTAGCCTCTGATACAACTTTTGGTGCACCAAAACCCTCTTCTTCTTTATATAAGATAGGACCAAGATTTTCAGAAAAGCCCCATTCAGTTACCATTCTTCGAGCAATATTTGATGCAACTTGAATATCACTTGATGCTCCTGTTGAAATATTCTCTTTACCATAGATAAGCTCTTCAGCTAAACGTCCACCATAGGTACTAGCTAATTTACCTTCTAGCTGTTTTTGACTAATACTCACTTTGTCGCCTTCAGGTAAGAAGAACGTAACCCCTAATGCACGTCCACGTGGAATAATTGTTACTTTATGCACTGGATCGTGTTCTGGCATTAAATAACCCACAATGGCGTGTCCTGCCTCGTGATATGCCGTTGAGATTTTTTGCTCGTCAGTCATAATCATTGAACGGCGTTCTGGCCCCATATTGATTTTATCTTTAGCCTTTTCAAAGTCATTCATTGTAACAACCCGTTGGTTAGCACGAGCAGAGAATAAAGCGGCTTCATTCACCAAATTTGCTAACTCCGCACCAGAATACCCCGGTGTACCACGAGCAATAATCATCGGATCAACATCAGGAGCAAGGGGAACTTTTTTCATATGCACTTTTAAGATCTGTTCACGCCCTTTCACATCAGGTAATCCAACCATTACTTGACGGTCAAAACGCCCTGGACGAGTTAATGCATTATCCAATACATCTGCTCGGTTAGTTGCCGCGATAATAATGATCCCTTCAGAGCCTTCAAAACCGTCCATTTCTACAAGCATTTGGTTTAATGTTTGTTCACGCTCATCGTGTCCACCACTAAAACCAGCACCACCACGTTTACGTCCTACGGCATCAATTTCATCAATGAAGATAATACAAGGTGCATTTTTCTTTGCTTGGTCGAAAAGATCGCGTACACGAGATGCTCCAACACCCACAAACATTTCAACGAAATCTGAACCTGCCATTGTGAAGAATGGTACTTTTGCTTCTCCTGCGATAGCTTTTGCTAATAGAGTTTTACCAGTTCCTGGTGGACCAACCATTAAAATGCCTTTCGGAATACGTCCACCTAGCTTTTGGAATTTACTTGGATCACGCAAGAAATCAACAACTTCTGCAACTTCTTCTTTGGCTTCATCACAGCCTGCTACATCAGCAAAGGTTGTTTTAATTTGATCAGGTGCGATCATTTTTGCTTTGCTCTTACCAAAGCTCATTGCACCGCCTCTACCGCCACCTTGCATTTGACGCATATAGAAAACCCAAAAACCGATAAGTAATAACATCGGGAACCAAGAAATCAAGATTTGAGATAATAACCCACGACGTTCTGCTGGCTCACCTACAACGGTAATATTTTTATTTAGAAGATCGTTTAATAAATCTCTGTCATAAATCGGCATTACGGTTTGATATTCCGAACCGTCTGATTTAGTTACGGTAATGACTTCATCATTATTCTTAAAATTGACCGATTTTAAACGGTTATCTTTTAAATCATTGATAAATTTCGAATATTCCACAGTGTTTGTACTGCCAAAATTCGTATTAAAACCTTGGAATGCAGTCATCAACGTTAAGCCAATGACTACCCAAAGTAGAATATTTTTAAACATATCGTTCAAGGTTTTACCTCTTTTTAGGACTAAAAAATTCTGTAAAGATTACTATAAAATGAAAGGATATTCCACCTATCCTTTATATCCTGTGGCGACAATATATACTTCACGCGAGCGATCACGAGATGCTTCAGGTTTACGCACTTTCACCACACTAAATAACGCACGAATTTCACGCAAATAGTCATCAAATCCTTCGCCTTGGAATACTTTGACCACAAAACTGCCTTTAGGTGCTAATACTTGGCGACACATATCTAACGCAAGTTCAACCAAATACATTGCTCTAGGAATATCAACCGATGGCATACCACTAAAATTTGGAGCCATATCTGACATTACCACATCAACTTTATCTTCCCCTACTCGCTCTAACAAGGCATTTAATACGCTCTCTTCTCGAAAGTCGCCTTGTAAGAAATCAACCCCAGCAATCGGGTTCATATCTAAAATATCACAAGCAATAACACGCCCTTTACTGCCAATTTGTGTAACCACATATTGCGACCAACCACCAGGGGCTGCCCCTAAATCAACAACCGTCATTCCGTGTTTAAATAAACGGTCGGTTTGTTGAATTTCATCTAGCTTAAAATACGCTCTTGAGCGTAATTTTTGTTTATGTGCTTTTTGCACAAATTGATCTTTAAAGTGCTCTGCAAGCCAACGTGATGAACTTGCACTCCGTTTTTTTCCCATTTTTCTTCTCTACCATTGATTTGAGCTGAGTATAATAAGACCGAAATCCCTGATTTCAAGGGAAAAGTGAAATTTTTGTAAATAAGTGGTGGAATAAATTACTCACTTTGCAAAAAACTACTCCGATCTGACCGCTTATATTTCCCGAAAAGGTAAAATTTCGTTATAATCCGCCCGTTTTGCTCATTTTGAGCATATCTTATCACTATTATAGAGGAATTATTTATGGGCTTTTTAGCAGGCAAACGCATTTTAATTACAGGATTAGCAAGTAATCGTTCTATCGCTTACGGTATTGCAAGTGCAATGAAACGTGAAGGTGCGGAATTAGCTTTTACCTACTTAAATGATAAATTAAAAGGTCGAGTTGAAGAATTTGCGAAAGAATTTGGTTCGGATATTGTATTGCCAATGGATGTTGCAACCGATGAAAACATTAAAGAATGTTTTAATCAATTAAGCAAACACTGGGAAAAATTTGATGGTTTTGTTCACTCAATTGGCTTTGCTCCAGCAGATCAATTAGATGGTGATTATGTGAATGCCGCAACTCGTGAAGGTTTCCAAATTGCTCACGATATCAGTGCTTATAGCTTTGTGGCAATGGCAAAAGAAGCTCGTGCAATGTTAAACCCAAATTCTGCACTTTTAACTCTTTCTTATTTAGGGGCTGAACGTGCTATTCCTAACTACAACGTAATGTGTTTAGCTAAAGCATCACTTGAAGCAAGTACTCGTGTAATGGCAGCAACCTTAGGTAAAGATGGTATTCGTGTAAATGCGATTTCTGCTGGCCCAATCCGTACACTTGCAGCATCGGGCATTAAAGATTTCAAAAAAATGTTATCTAACTTTGAAAAAACTGCACCATTACGCCGTACAGTAACCATTGAAGATGTAGGTAATTCTGCGGCATTCTTATGTTCTGATTTGGCTGGCGGTATTACAGGTGAAGTGGTTCACGTTGATGCAGGTTTCAGCATTGTCGCAATGGGCGATTTAGACGCAGAATAATCTGCCATTTTTTACCACGGAAAATTTAACCTTTGCAAGCGGTCCGATTGAGCGATTTTTTTGTAAAAGTACGTTAGAGTTTCCGTGGTTTATTATTTTCTGGATAAATATAAAATGTTTCAAAATAACCCCCTTTTAGCTCAATTAAAGCAACAGATCGAAGCAAATAAAGAATATGTTGAAGGTGTCGTTAAAACCTCAGATAAAAGCTACGGTTTTTTAGAATGTGATAAAAACAGCTATTTCATTCCTCCTCAAGAAATGAAAAAAATTATGCACGGTGATAAAATTCGTGCAGTAGTAAAACGTGATGGCGATAAAGAACAAGTTGAAGTTGATTCTCTCCTTGAACCAATGCTGGATAGATTTATCGCTCAAGTAAAATTTAATAAAGATGGCAAATTACAACTTGCAGTCGATCACCCAAACATTAAATCCCTTATTCCTGCCAATACACACAAAAAAGTTGAAGAAAAATTAGCTGAAAATGATTGGGTTGTTGCACAATTAAAAACACACCCATTGCGTGATGATCGTTTCTTCTTTGCTCAAGTTACTCAATTTATTTGTAAAGCAGATGACAATTTCGCACCTTGGTGGGTAACTTTAGCTCGCCACGAGCAACCTAGAGAGTCCGTTGCAGGTGAGAAATCTTATACTTTAGATGATTCCTTAGTGCGTGAAGATCTCTCTAATCTTTACTTTACCACAATTGACTCGCCAAGCACGCAAGATATGGATGATGCTCTTTATATCGAGCCTATTGAAAAGAACGGAGAACAAACAGGTTGGCGTTTAGTAGTAGCAATTGCTGATCCAACCGCTTACATTCCCCTTGATTCCAATATTGAAAAAGCGGCTCGCCAACGTTGTTTTACTAACTATTTACCTGGATTTAATATCCCAATGTTGCCTAGAGAGCTTTCTGACGAACTTTGTTCATTAGTTCCAAATGAGAAACGCCCTGCATTAGTGGCTTATATTGAAGTCGATTTACAAGGAAATATCTTAGGTGAAACTCGCTTTACATCTGCTTGGGTAGAATCAAAAGCCAAATTAGCGTACAACGACGTTTCTGATTTTATTGAGAAAGTAGATAACCACTGGCTACCTGAAAATGAGCAAATTGAACAACAAATTAACTGGTTACATCAGTTTACTCTAGCCCGAATTGAATGGCGTAGTAAAAATGCTCTTTTATTTAAAGAGCAAGGAGATTACTCTTTTGAACTCAATGAAGATGGCTCTGTGCGTGATATTCACGTTGAATATCGCCGTATCGCAAATCAAATGATTGAAGAATCAATGATTTTAGCCAACATTTGTGCTGCACAGTATTTAGACAAATATGCCCACACTGGCGTATTCAATACACATTCTGGATTTGATAGTAAAAACCTTGAATTAGCGAAGAAATTCTTACTAGATACTCTTGGTAATGAGCAAAATTATGAAGAACTATCTCAACGCTATGCCCCTGAGCGTCTTGCTACTTTGGAAGGCTATTGTGAGATGCGTCGTGATATTGAACAATTCCCTGAGAATTTCTTAGAAATGCGTTTACGCCGCTATCTCACCTTTGCGGAATTTAAAACAGAATGTGCCCCACATTTAGGCTTAGGAATTAGCCACTATGCGACTTGGACATCGCCTATCCGTAAATATGGTGATATGGTTAATCACCGCTTGATCAAACAAGTATTAGCACAACAAAGTGCAACAGCAGTTGATGAAAGCATTCTAGTTCGTTTGCAAGAAGCCCGTAAACAAAACCGAATGGTTGAACGAGATATTGCTGATTGGTTATATGCTCGTTATCTTGCCCCGATGGTTGAAAAAAATATTGAATTTGAGGGAGAAATCCACGATGTTTCTCGAGGTGGATTGCGTGTAAAAGTTATCGAAAATGGAGCTTCAATCTTTGTACCATTTTCGACTATCCACCCAAATAAAGAAGAAGTGCTTTATAACCCTGAAGAAATTGCTCTTTATATTAAAGGTGAAAAAAGCTATCAAATCGGACAAAAGGTTAAAGTTAAACTTAAAGAAGTCCGTATTGAAACTCGCTCTATTGTCGGTGAATTAGTGATTTAATCTAATAAGCGGTGAGATTAGATCTTCTATAGGATTACGCAGGGTAAATAGAGTATAATAGAAAAAATTCTCATTCATTAAGGTGTTTTATGTCGATTTTAACTGAAAATAAGTCTTGTATTGTGATTGCGATTGCTGGGGCATCAGCTTCAGGTAAAAGTCTAATTGCTTCAACTATTTATAAAGAGCTTAAAGATGAATTGGGACAAGATGATATTGGTATTATTTCAGAAGATGCTTATTATAAAGACCAAAGCCATTTGGTAATGGAAGAACGAGTAAAAACCAATTATGACCACCCAAATTCAATGGATCACGACTTATTAGTTGCTCACCTACAAGCTTTAAAACAAGGGGAATCTGTTGAAATTCCTGAATATGATTATACCGAACATAACCGTAAGACTACCGTAACTCAATTTTCTCCTAAGCGTATTATTATTTTGGAAGGGATCTTACTGCTTACGGATGAGAATATTCGTAGCGAAATTGATGTTTCTATCTTTGTGGATGCTCCACTTGATATCTGTTTTATCCGCCGTTTACAACGTGATATGCAAGAACGTGGACGAACAATGGAATCGGTGGTAAGCCAATACCGTAAAACTGTTCGCCCGATGTTCTTGCAATTTGTTGAACCTTCCAAGCAATATGCCGATGTGATTATCCCAAAAGGTGGGAAAAACCGTATTGCGATCAACATTTTAAAAGCACAAATTAAGCAGTTATTAAAACAAAAATAGGGGTAAATTATGCGTCTTTGCGATAGCGATATTGAACGTTATTTAGATGATGAGATTATTAGTCTAACGCCACGTCCATCAAATGACAAAATTAACGGTGCGACTATTGATGTTCGTTTAGGTAATTCATTTCGTGTGTTTCGTGAACATTCAACACCTTATATCGATCTTAGTGGACCAAAGGAAGAAATGACCGCACAGTTAGAGCGAGTAATGAGTGATGAAATTATTATTGCTGATAATGAAGCATTTTTCCTACACCCTGGGGAATTAGCACTGGCGACCACGTTAGAGTCAGTTAAACTACCTGCAAATATTGTAGGGTGGTTAGATGGACGTTCTTCTTTAGCCCGTTTAGGCTTAATGGTACACGTTACCGCTCACCGTATTGATCCAGGTTGGGAAGGAAAAATTGTATTAGAATTTTTTAATGCAGGTAAGCTACCTTTGGCACTAAGACCTAATATGGCAATTGGTGCGTTAAGTTTTGAAATACTAAGTGGCGAGGCGAAACGTCCTTATAATGCCCGTAAAGATGCTAAATATAAAAATCAACAAAATGCCGTTTCAAGCCGTATTAACCAGGATATTTAGTGACTAAACGTTATTCTAATTTCTTAGAACTTGATACTCATTAAGATGGGTATATCAACTAATTCTTACACAAAAATTATATTAATTTAATGATATTTACATTTTATAAGAAGATCTTATAGAATATTTCGATTTATTGAACAAGGTACTTTGAAAAGGTAAATGTTATGTTAAGTGCATTATTACGAAGCGGAGATATAAAAAACTATACTGCGTTAGGACAAGATGGCGTTGCGGTTTATTCGGTAGCATCTCAGTTGAGAGACTCTATCAAATTTAAAAGAGGACGAACGTTTGCTGATTATCTTGCAATTCCTCAGCGTAATGATCAGGGAAGTCAGATTGATTGGTATATTCCATTTGAGTCAGATAAACCTAATGGTCAATATATGATTATACCCTGGACATCAGCTACGCAAGAAGAAAGAGATAAAGCGTGGGGAGAATTGCAGATTTTTGAGCGTACTATGTTAGAGCTAGGGAGTGAAATGATATCTTCTCCTTCAACAAAGGGAGATCAATTGCTTTTTGCTAGATTGTTATGTAGTGGACAATCAAAAAATATTGAAGATACTGATAATTTAAAGGCTTTACGCTTTCCAAATCCAGAACATGTTTATTTAGTTAATGATCGCCCTGTGATCACTTTTTGGGGATTTACAGAAAAAAATGCTTCAATTTATGGAAGTCCTTTTTTAAACTTAAGACCAAGTTCTCTTACTCCTCCTATAAACCCAGAAATACCACATTCTACTTCTGAACTATTTCAAGAAAGAACAGCAGAACCAGCTCCTACTAATAAACATTGGTGTCGCCGTTTTTGGTGGATACTACCATTGCTATTGTTATTAGGCGTGTTGTTATGCTGGTTATTTAGAAACTTTTTATTTCCTTATATCAATTGGTTTGGAACACCAACAGTGACAATTGAGAGTAATGTTACAGATGAAACTAAAATTGTACCTAAAGAATGTGAAATTAGAAAAGTTTCAGGAAGTTTTTACTATTTTGTCAATAATCGTTGGATGAATGAATCTGGTGTTGTTATCTCTGATTCCGTATTACTAAATACATTAGAGCAAACTGCACCTGAATTAGAAAAGAAATGTATAGATGTTCAAACACCAATCCCTAGAAATAAAGATGTTGTAAATTATGTTGGTGATACAACTGTTCCTGCAACTGTTTTGGATACTAACGCTCAGGCGAATCAAGCTATTGGTCAGAATGGCGAATTACCAACTCTTCCTGATACTCCAGTAGCAGATGATTTAGCTAAAACCAATATAGCTGAAGATCAAACTAATGCCGCTGAAAATCAAACCAACGCAACGGATGATCAGGCTAATGAAGATACAAATCAAGCTAATAAGGCTGAAAATCAAGACAATCCCAAAGATACCCCTGTGAATAGTGGCAATCAAAGTCTTCCGGAGTTACCAATAGGCAATGAAAATAACCAAGTTCCAAATCAGCAGGATGATAAAAAATTAACTATTCCTTCAGATAGTCAACAGGATAGTCAATTGAATTTCTTAAATGGAGAGTGGAATGCAGGTGCTGGGATTCAAGATAAAACGACAGGAAAACCATTACGATTAAATTACAAATTTAATGATGGTAAAGGACAGGTCGAGTTGCAGCGTGGTGATGGTGTAAAATGTACAGGTAATGTTGTTGCTAGTATGAATAGCGGTAAGTTGAACATTGATAATACCGGCATAGCAAAATGTAGTGATGGTTCAACTTATCAATTACCAAGTGTAAGCTGCAAAGCTAATGCTAAGAGTTCGGCGGACTGTCAAGGCCAATATGAGAAGGGGCAGCGTTTCCCAATGATTATTAAATCAAATTAAAACACAAGAGAGACAAGATTATGTTGCCAGAATTACATAACTATGGAAAAGAACTATCGCTGATAATGAATAGCGGGGTACAGTTTTTAGACTTTGGATTAAAAATTGATTGGAAAGATAAAGATTGGCGGGCTAAGAGTATGGGGAGCTTTGGTAAATCAGAAAACTCTCCACTACGTAGACTAATTGAACATAAAAGTGGTGAAGGATTTTGTGATAGTACGGATCTGACGCGTATTATTCAAGTTGATCTTGAAATTAGTGTAGAGGATTCGTTTAAATTGTTTGATGGAGTTTGGTTACCTATTCCAGTATTACGAACAGTGCCGCCAGATCGTTTTGATGATGGTCCATATAACTGGGCTCGTGCTAGAATTGTCAAATTAGCAACGCCAGATGAAGAAGGTAATACACATCGTATTACGATTGCTTTTGATACGAAAGTTTTTCCAAATCGTGCTGATGTAGCTTATCTTGCGCCAACGGAAGAAGATATTCGTTCAGGTGTTGTATTTGGGTTGGCTCATCAATCTAATCAAATGTCTTGGTTTTTAGATTATAACGGACTGTTTAGCTCACATCAGCGGTGGGCAAATTTTTAACACATTAGTTAGCACTGAGGAGCAATTAAAAGAACTTATTGGAGAGGCTACAAAACCAATGCAGGTGGAAGAAGTTTGTGAATAAAAATTGACATTCTCTTTAATAATCGCTACTTTAAAGCCTATTTTTAACCAAGTAATCACTTTAAATTTACAGGAGTTTTTATGCAAGAACGTTTAGTCACAAATGCCAGAAGTGAATCATTAGTTAGCACTCATAAAGTGTTACGTAATACCTACTTTTTATTAGCACTGACACTCGCATTTTCATCAGTTGTCGCGGTGGCTGCAATGGTATTAAATCTACCTCGTTTACCTTGGTGGGGAATGTTGGTTGGTTTTTATGGTTTACTCTTTTTAACTCACGCAACAGCAAATAGTGCAGCGGGTATTGCTAGTGTGTTTGCATTAACTGGTTTCTTAGGCTACAGCTTAGGGCCGATTTTAAATGCGTATTTAAGTAATGGTTTAGGTGATGTGGTTGCATTAGCATTTGGTGCAACAGCTTTAGTTTTCTTCGCTTGTTCAGCTTATGTACTAACGACTAAGAAAGATATGTCTTTCTTATCAGGAATGATGATTGCATTATTTGTTGTTCTACTTGTTGGTGTAGTTGCAAATATTTTCTTATCAATTCCAGCATTAAATTTAGCAATTAGTGCATTATTTATTGTGTTCTCAAGCGGTGCGATTTTACTTGCAACAAGCAATATTATTCATGGTGGTGAAACCAACTATATTCGTGCAACAGTTGATCTTTATGTTTCACTTTATAATTTATTTGTTAGTTTCTTAAATATTTTTGGTGTATTAGGTAACGACGACTAATTAACTCTCAAATAATATGCCACAGTAATGTGGCATTTTTTATTTCTATAACATTGATTATGACTTATTTTATTGAATTAAATCAGCAGCAATTTGAAACCGATGCCTTTGGCTATTTAAAACATTTAGAGGATTGGTCTGAATTACTAGCGGTAGAGATTGCTAAAAAAGATCATCTTGAATTAACCGAAGACCATTGGGAAATTATCTTTTTTGTCAGAGAGTTTTATCAAGAATATAAAACCTCTCCCGCAATTAGAATGTTAGTTAAGGCACTTTCTCAGAAATTTGGTGAAGAAAAAGGAAATAGCCGTTATTTACAACGTTTATTTCCTGAAGGTCCTGCTAAACAAGCGACTAAAATTGCAGGTTTACCAAAGCCAGCAAAGTGTTTGTAGGACATTAAATGAATATAGAAAAACAGAAAATGCTATCAGGTAAGCTGTATGATGCAAGTGAGAAAACGCTAGTTCAAGCTCGCTTACGGGCGAAAGAGATTATTTTTGAGATTAACCAACTACCACCATCAAAAATAGCTGAACGTAATTTCTTATTTTGCAAATTATTTGCAGAAAATGACCGCTTTCATATAGAACCTCCTTTTCGTTGCGATTATGGCTCAAATATCTATTTGGGGGATAATTTTTACGCAAATTATAATTGCACGATGTTAGACTGTGCAGAGATCAAAATTGGCAAAAATGTAATGTTCGCCCCAAATGTATCCCTATTTACCGCAGCACATCCGATTGATCCTAATAAACGTAATAGTGGCGTTGAATTTGCATTACCAATAACCATTGGTGACAATGTATGGATTGGGGGAAATAGTGTCATAATGCCGAACGTTACTATTGGGAATAACGTAGTAATTGGTGCTGGTAGCGTAGTCACTAAAAACATTCCCGATAATTGTGTTGCGGTGGGTAATCCTTGTAAAGTGCTAAGAACACTCAACGAACAAGATCAAATCTATTACTTTAAGGAACGAAAATTTTAATGCAATCAGCTCAATCAATCTGTGTTTTACGTTTATCGGCAATTGGTGATGTATGCCATACACTCGCTGTTGTGCAAGCTATTCAACGTCAATATCCAATGGCAGAAATTACTTGGATTTTGGGTAAAGCAGAAGCTTCCCTAATGGCTGGTATTCCAAATGTAACCTTAGTACCTTATGATAAAAAAACGGGTTGGAAAGGTATTTGGGCGTTGTGGCGGCAATTACGTCACAAGCGGTTTGATTATCTATTAAATTTGCAAACGGCATTTAGAGCATCAATGCTCTCTGTGGGAATTAAAGCGAAAGTTAAAGTCGGTTTTAATCGTGATAGAGCAAGGGAAGGTCAGTGGCTTTTTACCAATTTTAAGGTGGAACAGACCGCATCGCCACACGTTTTAGATGGACAAATGATGTTTGCAAAAGCGATTGGCGTCACAGATTTAAGTACACAATGGTACTTGCCGATAAGTGAACAGGATAGACAATACAGCCAACAATTTATTGATCCACATACGAAAAATGTGGTTATTGCACCTTGTTCTAGTAAAAAAGAGAAAGATTGGTTACCTGAACGCTATGCTGAGATTGCCAATTTTTTGTTAAAACACAGTATTAACGTGATTATTTGTGGCTCACCTTCTGCTTATGAAATGGAATCTGCCACGAAAATTCATCAACTTGCCCCTAAAACACGCAATATAGCAGGAAAAACCTCGTTAAAGCAGTTAGCCGCACTTATTCAACAAGCAGATCTAGTCATTTCATCTGACTCTGGACCAGCACATATTGCGACAACACAACATACACCAATTATTGGTCTTTATGCTATTCATAATCCGCTAAGAACAGGGCCTTACAACGATTTAGATAAAGTCGTTTCTGTTTACGATGAGGCTATTTTGCAAGAATATGCAAAACCTTGGCAAGATCTCCCTTGGGCGACAAGAGCGAAGGGAAAAGATTTAATGAACCGCATTACCGTAGAACAAGTTAAACAAAAAATAGTTGAAACTTTAAATATAACCTTGTAAATTATTGTGTAATTTAAAATTTACAAAAGGAAATAAAAATGAACACTGTATTTAATCAAGATAGTGTACATAATGTAAACATTATTGATGAGAAATTGCTTTTAACTCCCAAAATGTTAAAAGAAGAGTTTCCGCTTTCAGAAAAATTAAAACAACAGATTGAAAAATCAAGAAAAATAGTTTCAGATATTATTCATAAACGTGATACTCGCCAGCTTATTGTGATAGGTCCTTGTTCTATTCACGATCCTATGTCTGCCTTAGAATATGCTAAAAAACTTAAAAATTTATCTGATAAAGTGTCAGATAAAATTTACATTGTAATGAGAGTTTATTTTGAAAAACCTAGAACAACAGTAGGTTGGAAAGGTTTAATCAACGATCCTAATCTGAATGGTACTTTTGATATTGAAAAAGGACTGCGTGTTGCTCGCAAATTATTGTTAGAAATTGCTGAACTCGGCTTACCACTTGCCACAGAAGCACTTGATCCTATTACACCACAATATCTTGCGGATTTATTTAGCTGGTCGGCTATTGGAGCAAGAACAACAGAATCACAAACACATAGGGAAATGGCGTCAGGGCTATCAATGGCGGTTGGTTTTAAAAATGGCACAGATGGAAATTTAGCGGTTGCCATCAATGCGATGCAAGCATCGGCACAAGGGCATAGTTTTCTTGGTATTAGCCAAACAGGGCAGGTTACTATCTTACACACAAAAGGGAATCCTGATGGGCACGTTATTTTACGAGGTGGCAAAACACCGAATTTTGAAAGTCAGTATGTGCAAGAATGTGAGCAAGCTCTGCGTAAAGCAGATTTGCCAGAAGCAATAATGATTGATTGTAGCCACGGAAATTCTAATAAAGATTACCGCCGACAAGCAATAGTAGCTGAAGATGTCTTACAACAATTACTCAATGGTAATAAATCAATTATAGGCTTAATGTTAGAGAGCCATCTCTTTGCAGGAAATCAATCATCGGAACAACCTTTCGAACAGATGCAATATGGCGTATCTATAACAGATGCGTGTATTGATTGGCAAACAACAGAAACATTACTAACCCATTTTGCAGAGCAGTTAAGAAAATGAGTATGAATCCATTAGAACCGATTAGAGAACAAATAGATAGATTAGATCAACAGCTTATCGAATTACTTGCACAGCGTTTAGCATTAGTAGCAGAAGTGGGAAAAATTAAACATCAGTATGGTTTACCGATTTATGCACCAGAACGAGAAGCCTTTATGATCAATGCTCGCAGAGAAGAGGCGGAAAAATCTGGTATTCCTGCAGATCTAATTGAGGATATTTTACGCCGCATAATGCGAGAGTCTTATGCAAGCGAAAATAAACATGGTTTTAAAACCGTTAATCCATCAATCCAAAAAATAGTTGTAGTAGGCGGAAAGGGGAAACTTGGTAGTCTATTTGCTCGCTATTTTGTAAATTCAGGCTATCCCGTTGCTGTTTTAGATAAAGATGATTGGAACAATGCTGCAGAGATTTTACATAGGGCTGATTTAGTGTTAGTTTCTGTACCTATTGATCACACTTTATCAACACTTGAAGCATTAAAGCCTTATCTTACAGAAAATATGATTTTGGCTGATCTCACGTCGGTTAAAGCTCAACCATTAGCAAAAATGCTTGAAATTCATCAAGGGGCGGTGGTTGGTCTTCACCCAATGTTTGGGCCTGATATTGCAAGTTTTGCAAAACAAGTGACCGCTTGTTGTCACGGGCGATCTTCCGAGCAATATCAATGGCTATTAGAACAGATTCAGATTTGGGGCGGGAAAATCGAATATATTGATGCGAAAGAACACGATAATGCAATGACCTATATTCAAGCATTACGCCATTTTTCAACCTTTGCGTATGGTTTACATCTTTCACAGCAACCTATTAAACTCTCGCAATTATTGGCATTATCTTCACCAATTTACCGTTTAGAATTAGCGATGATTGGACGTTTATTTGCTCAAGATGGAGCATTATATGCCGATATTATTTCAGATAAGCCAGAAAACTTAGCAGTTATTGAATCACTTCAGCAAAGTTTTGCAGAAAGCCTAGCATTCTTCCAACAGCAAAATAAACAGGGTTTTATCAAAACCTTTGAAAAAGTACACCAATGGTTTGGGGAATATTCAGAACAATTCCTAAAAGAGAGCCGAAATTTATTACAACAAGCGAATGATTTAAGGGGATAATAAGAATATCTAGGCTAGATATTCACTACACTTGATGGATAATAGCGGTAGGATTGGTGAGAAATTTTACAGATCCTACCGCTTATTATTGTGTTATAACACTTTAACAATAGATTCACATAAGCGATCGATATTATCTTCAGTAATACCTGCGACATTGATTCGACCTGAACGAACCGCATAAATAGCAAATTCATCACGCAAACGATCGACTTGTTCTGGGCTTAAACCACTAAAAGAGAACATACCATTTTGAGCAATAATAAAATCAAAGTTTTGAGTTGCACCTTTCTCTTTTAAAAGCTGAACAAATTTAGCACGCATTTCTTTAATACGGTTACGCATTTCTGCTAATTCAGCAATCCAATTTGCTTTTAACTCTGGATCGGCTAATACTGTTGCGACTGCACTTGCACCGTGAGATGACGGGTTAGAGTAAAGTACACGAATAATTGATTTAACTTGGCTGAATGCGTTATTTGCTGTTTCAGCATTAGCTGCAACAAGCGTAAATGCTCCAACACGCTCATTATATAAACCAAAGTTTTTTGAGAATGAGCTTGCCACTAAAAGCTCTGGGTTATTTTGTGCAAAAGTGCGTAAGCCAAAGGCATCTTCTTCTAAACCGTTGGCGAAACCTTGATAAGCAAAGTCAAATAATGGTAACCAACCTTTTTTAGCGGATAGATCCGCAAGAGTTTTCCACTGCTCAGGCGTTGGGTCAATTCCCGTTGGGTTATGGCAGCAACCGTGTAGTAAAACTACATCACCTGCTTCAGCTTGGCTAAGATCAGCAAGGAGATTATCCCAATCTAACGCTTTTGTTTCTTTGTTATAGTAACGGTATTCTTTAATATTGATACCCACTGCATTAAAAATAGCATTGTGGTTTGGCCAAGTAGGGGTTGAAATCCACACATTTTTTGCACTAGTTTGGCGTTTAATAAATTCGGCGGCAATACGTAATGCTCCCGTTCCGCCTAAACTTTGTGCTGTTTTAGCACGACCAGATGTGATCACTTCAGCATTTTCACCAAAAAGTAAAGCTTGTGTCTGTTTATTAAAATCAGCAATACCGTCAATGGTTAAATAGTTTTTGGTATTTTCATTAGCAAGCAAACGAGTTTCTGCCTCTTTTACTGCTTTAACAATCGGGGTTTGACCTTTTGCGTCTTTATAAACACCGATACCTAAATTGATTTTTTCAGCACGAGTTTCAGCTTTGAAGGCTTCGCCTAAACCTAAAATTGGATCAGCAGGTGCTGCTTGGATATGACTAAACATAGACATTGGATTTCCTCATTATGTTGTGTTGCAAAATTGTTGTTTTATACGACTAATTTGACTTTTTAGCAAGTATCAAGCGGTCTATTCTTGAAGAAAATTTACAAATTTCATTATTCTTGTCGGAGTAGTTATATTTTCTCTTTTTTCCATACCCAAAAAAGCAATTTTATGCTTTAATACAAGCAATTTTCTCAACACAAAATAAGGTGTAAAAATGAGTTGGATTGAAAAAATCTTAGGGAGAACCTCTTCATCTTCAACGAGTAAGTCAAAAATTCCAGAAGGGGTTTGGACAAAATGCACAAGTTGTGAACAGGTGTTATATACCGAAGAATTAAAACGCAATATGCAAGTTTGCCCGAAATGTGAGCATCATATGCGTATTGATGCACGTACTCGTCTAATCTCGTTATTAGATGGAGGTTCGACAGAAGAACTTGCAGCAGATCTTGAACCGCAAGATATTTTAAAATTTAAAGATCTCAAAAAATATAAAGATCGTTTAACAGCAGCCCAAAAACAAACTGGCGAGAAAGACTCTTTCATTGTCATCACAGGTAAGTTATATGATATGCCAGTGGTAACGGCGTCATTTAATTTTGAATTTATGGGCGGATCAATGGGATCAGTGGTTGGAGCAAAATTTGTGCGTGCAGCAGAATATGCCTTAGAACATAATGTGCCTTTCATCTGTTTTTCTGCATCAGGTGGTGCTCGTATGCAAGAAGCACTTTTCTCGTTAATGCAAATGGCAAAAACCAGTGCAGTATTAGCAAAAATGCGTGAAAAGGGTGTGCCTTTTATTTCGGTATTGACAGACCCAACCTTAGGCGGTGTATCAGCAAGTTTGGCTATGCTAGGCGATATTAACATTGCAGAGCCAAAAGCCTTGATTGGTTTTGCTGGGCCGCGTGTTATTGAACAAACAGTGCGTGAGAAATTACCAGAAGGTTTCCAGCGTAGCGAGTTTCTCCTTGAGAAAGGGGCGATTGATATGATCGTTCATCGTAAAGAAATGCGTGATACGCTAACTCGTTTAGTTGCTAAATTAACGAATCAACCAACGCCATTTAAAACGGGCGACTTAGTTGAAGCTGAAGAGATTCAGTCAGAAGAATTAGTACAGTCAGAAGAAGCATAAATGACAACGTTGATTTCACCAAAAGCCACGGATTCATTGGAAACGTGGCTTTCCTATTTAGAAAAAAGCCATTTCAAACCGATTGATATGGGGCTTGAGCGTATTCGTGATGTTGCGTTAAAGCTAAATTTACTTAATCCAGCACCTTATGTCATTACCGTTGCAGGTACGAATGGTAAAGGTTCAACTTGTAAATTACTCGAAACAGCACTCTTAAAAGCAGGCTTGCGTGTTGGCGTGTATTCTTCACCACATTTAATTCACTACAATGAGCGTGTAAGAATTCAAGGACAACCAGTAAGTGATGCTGATTTTATTCAAACCTTTGATTATATTGAGCAACATAAATCACAGTCTTTAACTTATTTTGAGTTTGGAACTTTGGCTGCATTTGATCTATTTCGCCGAGCTAAACTAGATGTTGTGATTTTGGAAGTGGGGTTAGGTGGGCGTTTAGATGCAACAAATATTGTTGATCCTAATTTTGCGGTGATTACGTCCATTGATATTGACCATATTGAATTTCTAGGCAACGATAGAGAAGTGATAGGGAGAGAAAAAGCAGGAATCTTCCGTCAAAATATCCTAGTGGTGATTGGCGAACCTGATTGCCCAGCAAGTATCTTACAATATGCAAATAGTTTAAATTGCCCAATTTCTCGCCGAGATGTTGATTGGAAATTTTCTATCGAAACCAACCGCTTATATTGGCAGTCTGCAAATGTTAATTTAGATTTACCATTGCCTAAAATCCCAGTGCCAAATTGTGCAACTGCAATTGCCGTACTTACCCAGTTACCTTTTGCGATAACTAACGAGATTTTGCAACAAAGTATTGAGGAAACTCAAATGGCAGGGCGTTTCCAAATGCTAACACAGCAAGATTTTGCAAAATTTTCACAGAAACCACCGCTTGCACAAGTGATTGTTGATGTAGGGCATAATCCACACGCTGCACGCTATTTAGCAGACCGCTTACAAGCGTTAAAACAACCACAATCGAAACTATATGCCGTATTTAGCGTATTAGTTGATAAAGATTTATCTGGTATTGTGGAGCCGTTATCGACTTTAGTGGATAAATGGTATTGTGCAGGATTAGATGGCTATCGTGGTCAGCGTGGTGAACAGGTACTTGAAAAACTAAATGGTGTATTGTTTGATGCAAATACAGTGAGTTTTGATAGCGTTGCTCAAGCGAGTGAGAGTGCATTTTTGCAAGCCAGTAGCCAAGATATTATTTTAGTCTTTGGCTCTTTCCATACTGTTGCTGATTTTATGTTATGGATAGAAAAATAAGATTATCTACTTATTTTAAAATATAACCTTATCTATCATAAAAATAGACAAGGTTATTTTATTTTTACCGCTCAATAGTCTAAGCCAATTTCCCCAAAGCCCATTCTAATCCTGATTGGAAATCATCGGTTAAAAGCGGTTTAAATTCTTTCAGGTAGTGAGCAAGTTCTGTTTTGTCTGTATGGCATAGGTTGATATGCCCAACCTTTCTGCCTGCTCGAACTTCTTTTCCATACCAATGAAGTTGGCTAAATGGTACGTTTAACCACTCATTGTTATGTTCAATGCCGATTAGGTTTATCATCACACTTGGTGCGATAGGTGTTAAAACTGGCGTAGGCAAATCTAACAAGGCACGAAGATGTAATTCAAATTGGCTAATTGAACAGCCTAGTTGTGTCCAGTGTCCGCTATTGTGTACGCGAGGGGCAAGTTCATTGATAAGCAATTTATCGCCTACCACAAAACATTCCATCGCCATTACCCCAACATAGTCAAGTTCATTCATAATTGCAGATAACATTTTCTCTGCTTGTTGTTGGAAAATTTGTTGGTTTGGTAAAGTTAAATTCATTACACTGTAACGCAAAATGCCATTCTGTTGTAAGTTATGTGTAACAGGATAAAAACGGGTTTCACCATTACGGAAACGTGCACCTACTAGAGAAACTTCACCATCAAACGGGATAAATTTTTCTGCAATTACTTCGCCGAATAAATCTGAAGTAATTTGTTCTACGTTTTCAGGGGTAACAATCCATTGTCCACGTCCGTCATAGCCACCAGTACGGCGTTTTACTACCACTTTTTCACCTATATTAGTAAAGACTTGTTGCCATTGTTCTGGTGATTCTAGTAATTGCCAAGGCGAAGTGGAGAGCTGCAATTGATCGAGTAGTGATTTTTGCGTTAATCGGTCAGCTAAACGCCCGAATACCGATAAATTCACAAAATTCTGATGGTTGCCGAGTAATTGTGTAAGTGGAGTATCAGCCCAGCGTTCAATTTCTGCGGTAATTAAACTATTAGGTTCAATGTCGAAAACAGGGGCATCAAAGGCTAATGGACGTACGTCAATATCTAAAGGTGCTCCAGCGTAGCGGAGCATTCTGCCTAGTTGTCCATTTCCTAATACATATACAGTTGGGTAAGTAATACTTTTTTGCATTGTTATTTCTCATTGTGTCAAGCGGTAGGTTTATTCAGTTTTTTTGCAAAAATTTGAATAAATCTAACCGCTTGTAGAAGTTTCAATATGTTTCAAGTTAAAAATAGTTAGCCAAAGGTTGATCTAATGATTGATTGAGTAGCACTAATAGCTTAATTCTAGCTTTTTGTCCGCTTAACCCTTTGGTAAAAATAATACCTTGTTGTTTGAGCTGTTTGCCACCGCCAAGATAATCATAGACATCTTGAGTAATGCCGTTAAATGCACGAGAAACGAGAACCACAGGAATTTTGGCGTCTAAGAGTTTTTGCACCCCTGATAAGCAGGACGGTGGTAAATTGCCGGCACCCAGTGCTTCAATCACAACGCCATCGCATTGATGTTGTGCCAGTTGTTCGAGTAAAAAACTATCCATTTCAACATAGGCTTTGACAAGCTGAACATTACGTTTTGTTAAGCGTTCAATTGGGAAATGTTCATATTGTGAAAGATGTTGAAAGTAAATCACTTGGTTTTTGGTGACTAAACCACAAGGTCCAAATGTCGGTGTTTGGAATGTAGCAACATTGGTTGTGTGTGTTTTTGTTACAAATTTAGCGTGGTGAATTTCATCATTCATTACCACGAGAACGCCTTTATTTTGGCTTTCGTCAGACAGGGCAACTAAAATAGCACTTTGCAAGTTGATTAAACCATCTGCACCTAGTTCATTACTTGAACGCATAGCTCCTGTGATCGCAACAGGAACTTTGGTATTTAAGGCTAAATCAAGAAAGTAAGCGGTTTCTTCAAGTGTGTCAGTACCGTGCGTGATCACAATTCCATCGAATTGTTCCTCTTGGACTGCGTGTTCAATACGTTCTTTTAGTATCTGCCAGTGATCCAATGTGATATGAGGAGAGGGGACGTTCAGCAATGATTCTTGGTAAAGTTTTGCTGGGTGATTAAGTTTATCCAATGCGGCAAGTAATGGATTTTTAGCGGAAGGGGAAACTTTTCCATCTTCCCCTTCACTCATAGAAATCGTACCGCCTGTATGAAGAATCAGTAATTTCTTTGCCATTTCTTATAACCTATTCAACTCTAGGATCTGGATTATCCAACACGCTTTGTGTTTGCTGTTGGCGGAATTGATGAAGTTTTTGTGCAAGTTCAGTGTCAAAAGTAGCAAGAATTTGAGCCGCTAGTAATCCTGCATTAGCTGCACCTGCTGGGCCGATCGCTAATGTGCCGACTGGAATACCTTTTGGCATCTGGACGATAGAATAAAGACTATCTACACCACTTAACATTGAGCTTTTTACTGGCACACCTAATACTGGTACAATAGTTTTAGCCGCAATCATTCCCGGTAAATGAGCTGCACCACCTGCACCTGCAATAATCACTTTATAGCCATTTTTTTCAGCATTTTCTGCAAATGTGAAAAGTTTATCGGGTGTTCTGTGTGCGGAAACCACTTCAACGTGGTAGGGAATTGCAAAATTTTCTAAGATTTGCACCGCTTCCGACATTGTTGCCCAATCACTTTTTGAACCCATTACAATTGCAATTTCAGCTTTTTTCATTTTTCTAAACCTTTAAGTCAAAATAATGTGATTAGCATATCACAAAAGGCAAACGGTTGCTTTAAAAAAGTGCTTATGCTTAAACCCTTCATCACTATTTGTGGATAGGTAAAAATAGACAAAATAGGTATATTTTGTTATCTTGATTGCAAATTTATCTACATTTTTTCAACAAATTTTAAAAGTTGTTAGAAATCAAGTAGATAGCATTAGCTAGTGATGGTGTTTGCTTAAGATGAAACAGATGATATTGAGAGTTTGTTTGATCTAAAGCAAATATCATTGTTGGTTTTTGTTTAATATTTTAGCAAACGAATAAGTCATTATTGGCTTATGTTTTATTATTTAACTCACATAAAAGGAAAAGACTATGTCAGAAATTTTACGTAATGACGTAGATCCAATCGAAACACAAGATTGGTTACAAGCACTTGATTCATTAGTTCGTGAAGAAGGAATTGAACGTGCACAATATATCGTTGAGCAACTTATTGATAAAGCACGTTTAAAAGGCGTTTCATTACCAACAGGAACAACCACTGATTATGTAAATACAATTTCTGTGGACGAACAACCTGCTTATCCAGGTGATAAAGAAATTGAACGCCGTATTCGTTCAGCAGTACGTTGGAATGCGATTGCGATGGTGTTACGTAGCCAGAAAAAAGATTTGGATTTAGGCGGACATATCTCAACTTTCCAATCAGCAGCAACAATGTATGAAGTGGGTTATAACCATTTCTTTAAAGCCGCAACAGATAAAAACGGTGGCGATTTAATTTTCTCTCAAGGTCACGCAGCACCTGGTATTTATGCTCGTGCATTTATTGAAGGTCGTTTAACAGAAGAACAATTAGATAATTTCCGTCAAGAAGCCTTCGTAGATGGTTTATCTTCTTATCCACACCCGAAATTGATGCCAGAATTTTGGCAATTCTCAACAGTATCTATGGGGTTAGGTCCTGTTAATGCAATTTATCAAGCTCGTTTCTTAAAATACTTAGAAAATCGTGGCTTAAAAGATACATCAGATCAAAAAGTATATGCATTCCTTGGTGATGGTGAGATGGACGAAATCGAATCTAAAGGTGCATTAACGGTTGCAGGTCGTGAAAAATTAAACAACTTAATTTTCGTGATTAGCTGTAACTTACAACGCTTAGACGGCCCTGTAAACGGTAACGGTAAAATCGTTCAAGAATTAGAAGGCTTATTCAGCGGTGCAGGTTGGGAAGTGATCAAAGTATTATGGGGAAGTGGTTGGGATAAACTCTTCGCTAAAGATACATCAGGTAAACTTGCACAGTTAATGATGGAAGTGGTTGATGGCGATTACTTAACTTTCAAATCTAAAAATGGTGCTTACGTTCGTGAACACTTCTTCGGTCGTTACCCAGAAACTGCGGCATTAGTAGCAGATATGACCGATGATGAAATTTGGCATTTACGCCGTGGTGGCCACGATTCAGAAAAAATGTTTGCAGCATTTGCTAAAGCACAGAAATCAGATAAACCAGTGGTTATTTTATCACATATGGTTAAGGGCTATAAAATTCCTGAAGCAGAAAGTAAAAATACTGCACACCAATCGAAAAAAATGTCATACGAAAGCCTTAAAGGTTTCCGTGACTACTTCCACCTACCATTAACTGATGAACAGGTTGAAAATTTAGAATACATCAAATTTGCAGAAGGTTCACCAGAATACAAATACTTACACGAAAGACGTCAAGCATTAAATGGTTATACACCTAAACGTACGCCGAAATTTACCGTAGATTTCAAAGTACCTGCACTAGAAGAATTCCAAGCATTACTTGATGCTCAACCTCGTGGTATTTCAACCACAATGGCATTCTCTCGTGTGTTAAATACCTTATTAAAAGATAAAAATATCGGTCAGCAAATCGTTCCAATTATTGCCGATGAAGCTCGTACTTTCGGTATGGAAGGTTTATTCCGTCAAATCGGTATTTACAACCCATTTGGTCAAAACTATGTACCATCAGACCGTGATTTAGTTGCTTACTATCGTGAAGCAAAAGATGGTCAAGTATTACAAGAAGGTATCAATGAGTTAGGTGCAACAGCATCTTGGGTTGCAGCAGCAACATCTTACTCAGTGAATAACTTACCGATGATCCCATTCTTTATCTACTACTCAATGTTTGGTTTCCAACGTGTAGGCGATATGATGTGGTTAGCAGGTGACCAATTAGCACGTGGCTTTATGATCGGTGGTACTTCAGGTCGTACAACTTTAAATGGTGAAGGTTTACAACACGAAGATGGTCATAGTCATATTCAGGCTGGTGTTATTCCTAACTGTGTAACATACGATCCAGCATTTGCATTTGAAGTTGCAGTTATCGTACAAGATGGTATTAACCGTATGTATGGTGAGAAACAAGAAGATGTGTTCTATTACATCACAACCTTAAATGAAATTTATGATCAACCAGCAATGCCAGCAGGTGCAGAAGAAGGTATCCGTAAAGGTCTATATAAATTTGAAACCGTTGAAGGTAAAGGTAAAGGACACGTTCAATTATTAGGTTCTGGTGCAATTTTACGCCACGTTCGTGAAGCGGCTCAAATCTTAGCGAATGATTATGGTGTAACTGCAGACGTATTTAGTGCTCCATCATTTAATGAGCTAGGTCGTGAAGGTGCAGATGCAGCACGCTGGAACTTATTACACCCAACAGAAACCCCACGAGTACCGTATGTTGCTCAAGTCTTAGCAGACTTACCAACGGTTGCATCAACAGACTATATGAAACTATATGCAGAACAAATTCGTGCATACGTTCCAAGCAAACACTACCACGTGTTAGGTACTGATGGTTTTGGTCGTTCAGATAGCCGTGAAAACTTACGTGAACATTTTGAAGTAGATGCACGTTATGTTGTTGTTGCAGCGTTATCACAATTAGCGAAAGAAGGTACGGTAGAAGCGAAAGTTGTTGCTGATGCAATTACTAAGTTCGGTCTAAATGTGGATCGCATTAACCCGTTATATGCGTAATCATTAAGGGCGTTTACAACGCCCTATAATTTGATTTTTGGAGAAAGATAAAATGTCAAAACAAATCAATGTACCAGATATCGGTAGCGATGAAGTTACCGTTACAGAAGTAATGGTAAAAGTAGGGGATACCATTGCTGTTGATCAAAGCATTATCAACGTTGAGGGTGATAAAGCATCAATGGAAGTTCCAGCACCAGAAGCAGGCGTGGTGAAAGAAGTATTAGTAAAAGTAGGTGATAAAGTCTCAACAGGTTCGCCTATGCTTGTATTAGAAGCGGGTGCAGCTGCTGAGCCAAAAACAGCAGAAGCGGCGGCAGCACCTGTTGCATCAGCACCTACGGCAAGTGCAGTTGTTGATGTAAATGTGCCAGATATTGGTGGCGATGAAGTAAACGTAACCGAAATTATGGTTAAAGTGGGTGATGTTGTAACTGTTGATCAATCAATTATCAACGTGGAAGGCGACAAAGCATCAATGGAAGTGCCAGCACCAATCGCAGGAACGGTTAAAGAAATTTTAATTAACGTTGGCGATAAAGTATCAACAGGTTCATTAGTAATGCGTTTTGAAGTTGCAGGTGCAGCCCCAGTTGCATCTGCATCAGCAGAAGCCCCAGCGCCACAAGCGGTAACATCAGCAGTACAAGATGTAAATGTACCAGACATCGGTGGTGATGAAGTAAACGTAACCGAAATTATGGTTAAAGTAGGCGATGTAGTAAGCGTTGATCAATCAATTATCAACGTAGAAGGCGACAAAGCATCAATGGAAGTGCCAGCACCAATCGCAGGAACGGTTAAAGAAATCTTAATTAAAGTTGGCGATAAAGTATCAACTGGCACTTTAATTATGAAATTTGAAGTGGCAGGTGCAGCGCCAGCTCAAGTTCAAGTAGCTCCAGCACCAGCAGCTCAACCACAAGCGGTAGCTCCTCAAGCAGCACCAGCACAATCAGGTAATGTATCAGGTTTAAGCCAAGAGCAAGTGGTTGCAAGTGCAGGCTACGCTCACGCAACACCAGTTATTCGCCGTTTAGCTCGTGAATTTGGTGTGAATTTAGATAACGTGAAAGGTACAGGTCGTAAAGGTCGTATTGTTAAAGAAGATATTGAAGCCTATGTGAAAACGGCGGTGAAAGTATTTGAAGAAGTGAAATCAGGTAAAGCACCAGCAGGTACAGGCGTTGCAAATGGTGCAGGTTTAGGTCTATTACCTTGGCCGAAAGTTGATTTCAGCAAATTTGGTGAAGTAGAAGAAGTTGAATTAAGCCGTATCAATAAGATCTCTGGTGCGAACTTACACCGTAACTGGGTAATGATTCCACACGTTACACACTTTGATCGTACAGACATCACCGAGCTTGAGAACTTCCGTAAAGAGCAAAACAAACTGGCAGAAAAACAAAAACTTGATGTGAAGATCACCCCAGTGGTATTCATTATGAAAGCAGTAGCGAAAGCATTAGAAGCCTATCCACGTTTCAATAGCTCAATTTCTGAAGATGGTCAAAAACTAACAATCAAGAAATATATCAATATTGGTGTGGCAGTAGATACACCAAATGGCTTAGTTGTTCCAGTATTTAAAAACGTGAACAAAAAAGGCATCATCGAGCTTTCTCGTGAGTTAATGGAAGTATCGAAAAAAGCTCGTGATGGTAAATTGTCAGGTTCTGATATGCAAGGTGGCTGTTTCACTATTTCAAGTTTAGGTGGTATCGGTACAACTCACTTCACACCGATTGTTAATGCACCAGAAGTTGCAATTTTAGGTGTATCTAAATCTGAAATGGCACCAGTTTGGAATGGTAAAGAATTTACGCCACGCTTAATGCTCCCATTATCACTTTCATTCGATCACCGAGTGATTGATGGTGCAGATGGTGCGAGATTCTTAAGTTATATCAATGGTGTATTAGCGGATATTCGCCGTTTAGTAATGTAATAGAGGGAAAGCGGTTAGATTGATAAAAAAATTTGCAAAGATTTTTTAAAAACTGACCGCTTATTTTCTATTCTGTGATCTTGTTCTCGTTACAAAATTGTTAAAACCGTTAGAATAGCGGTATGGTTAAGAGAAACAATTTACTTCAGAGGTAAAAATGAGCAAAGAAATTAAAACTCAAGTGGTAGTACTTGGTGCTGGTCCTGCTGGTTATTCAGCAGCATTCCGTTGTGCAGACTTAGGCTTAGAAACAGTATTAGTTGAACGTTATTCAACATTAGGTGGGGTATGTTTAAACGTAGGTTGTATTCCTTCTAAAGCATTACTTCACGTAGCAAAAGTGATTGAAGAAGCGAAACACGCAGAGCATAACGGTATTACTTTTGGTGAACCAACTATTGATTTAGATAAAGTTCGTGCGGGTAAAGAAGCCGTTGTATCTAAATTAACAGGTGGCTTAGCAGGTATGGCTAAAGCTCGTAAAGTAACAGTGGTAGAAGGTCAAGCAACATTTGCAGATCCAAATACTTTAGTGGCTCGTGATCGTGATGGTAATCCAACAACAATCAAATTTGATAATGCGATCATCGCAGCAGGTTCTCGTCCAATTCAATTACCATTTATTCCACACGATGACCCTCGTGTATGGGATTCAACAGATGCACTTAAATTAAAAGAAGTACCAAAAAGATTACTCATTATGGGTGGTGGTATCATCGGTTTAGAAATGGGTACGGTTTACAATGCGTTAGGTTCAGAAGTTGAAGTTGTTGAAATGTTTGACCAAGTAATTCCTGCGGCAGATAAAGATGTTGTAGCAATTTATACCAAACAGATTGAGAAAAAATTCAAACTAATGCTAGAAACTAAAGTAACTGCGGTAGAAGCTAAAGATGATGGTATCTATGTTTCAATGGAAGGTAAAGCGTGTAACGATACTAAACGCTATGATGCGGTATTAGTTGCTATCGGTCGTGTGCCAAATGGTAAATTACTTGATGCAGGTAAAGCAGGTGTTGAAGTTGATGAGCGTGGTTTCATTCACGTTGATAAACAAATGCGTACCAACGTACCACATATTTTTGCTATCGGCGATATTGTTGGACAACCAATGTTAGCACACAAAGGTGTTCACGAAGGACACGTTGCAGCGGAAGTTATTGCAGGACAAAAACACTATTTTGATCCAAAAGTGATCCCATCAATTGCTTATACTGAGCCAGAAGTTGCTTGGGTAGGTAAAACAGAGAAAGAGTGTAAGCAAGAAGGCTTAAACTATGAAGTCGCTAAATTCCCTTGGGCTGCTTCAGGACGTGCAATTGCATCTGAATGTTCAGAAGGTATGACCAAACTTATCTTTGATAAAGACACACATCGTTTACTTGGTGGTGCTATTGTAGGTTCAAATGGTGGTGAATTATTAGGTGAAATCGGTCTAGCAATCGAAATGGGTTGTGATGCAGAAGATATTGCACTAACCATTCACGCTCACCCAACATTACACGAATCAGTTGGTTTAGCAGCTGAAGTATTTGAAGGCTCAATTACCGACCTTCCAAATCCAAAAGCGAAGAAACGTTAAGTAAATGTAGCTAATTAGGGTATAGTAGATAAAAAAGTTGATTTTTTTAGACTATACATCTATTAAGTAAAAGAGCTGGTGTTATGATTTGACAATGACTACCAGCTCTTTCTATTCAAAAAAAATCTAGAGCAATGTACAAAAGTATGAAAAAGAGATCGCTAAAACCTTATAGTACAAGGCTTTAACGCACTTTTTTGAAAATGAACAAAAAACTTGTCCTTTTTGCCAAAATCAGAATATAAAGAAGCACGGTACACAAAATAACGCTCAACGTTATAAATGTCATTGCTGTAATAAAACATTCACCTTTCAACATAAATAAATCCTGCTGATATTTGGCAAGATTATTCGCAAGGAAAACAGACATTCAAAGAACTTTCAATTAAATATAAATGCTCAGTTAAAACTATTCAGCGATATATTGATAAAGCCCCTAAAACTGCATTAAAAACGCCTATTTCAACACATTTAAATATTATTATGGATACCACTTTCTTTGCGCGAGAGTTTGGCGTTTTGGTCATAATGGATAGCTCGAGTGTATTTTCCTTATAAACATAAAGGATTAAGAAGTGCTTTATCTAGCCTTAGATATGATGAAAAATATTTATTTACCTTCGAAAAGTACCCTGAATTAAATATAGAAAAAACGACAAATAGGCTTGAGGGATTATTTAGTGAACTTAAGCGAAAATTAAATAATCACAATGGATTAAGCAAAGAGCGTAAGATTATGTTTATAAAGGATTTTTTGAATAAGAAAAGCAATTAACGATCAAAAATATAATGGAGATCCCACACTTTTGTCCACTTGAAAAGAAAATGGACAAAATCCCACGTTTTTGTCCATTACACCGAATAAGATTTGAACTTAAATTGTAGAAGATCAAACTACCAGTTCGATCTTCTACAGTTGTTATGAACATTTAGGAGTGTATGCGGTTGGTACAGCTGTATATTTAAAGTTTTTTGTTATTCCTAATATATTCTGTGTGGCAGTTAAGTGCTTGTGACTCACTGTATTAAATTTTATACTAGAAAATCCACCTACAATAATAGCATGTAATTTAATTTCATTTGCTCCTATTGTTTCTAATTTATAGCGTTCAATTTTGACAAACTCTCTAATTAAATCTCCAGAACCTTTTTGTTTTTGCTCTGCCTGATTTGCTATATATTCAACTAGTTGTCCTAAGTTTCCTTTATTCTTAGTTTTATAATTGTTGAATTTATCACAGCTATAGCGATATAAAGTCGCTGAACCGTCCGGTTTAATTTGCATAATATTAGCAATATCGTCTTTAGGTTCCATAGCCCAAAACTTATTGTAAATTCTAGAGGACAGTGTAGTAGAATCAAAATAATAGTTTGTTGTTGGAGCAATACAGGAGGTTAAAGATAGGGTGAAAAATAATGGGAGTAGCTTAATTTTTTTCATAGATCTTTCTTTTTTCGATATTTAAAAATAAAGGCTGAAATACCGTCAGCCTTAAACATTTTATTATAAATAGAACTTCTCAACAAAATTCAACTGATCGTCTAGTTTTAACACTAATGGCTGACCTGTTGGGATTTCGAAATCCATAATTTCTTCATCAGAAATACCGATAATATGTTTTGCTAATGCACGAAGTGAGTTACCGTGAGCAGTCACAAGAACACGTTTACCTGAAAGTAGAGCAGGAGCAATTTGATCTTCCCAGAATGGTAATACACGCTCAAGTGTAATTTTTAAGTTTTCCGCATTTGGAACAACATCTTTCGGTAAGTGTGCATAACGGCGGTCGTTATGTGCTGAATTCGGATCTTGTGGATCTAAATCTGGTGGTGAAATATCATAAGAACGACGCCAAATATGAACTTGCTCATCACCATATTGTTCAGCGGTTGCTTTTTTGTCTAAGCCTTGTAATGCACCGTAGTGACGCTCATTTAAACGCCAGTTTTTTACTTGTGGAATCCATAGTTGATTAGATTCTTCTAACACAATATTACAAGTTTTGATTGCACGAGTTAAAACAGAAGTGAAAGCGATATCAAACTCATAGCCTGCTTCAAGTAATTTCTTCCCTGCTGCTTTAGCTTCTTCAACACCACGTTCCGTTAAATTCACATCACGCCAGCCTGTAAATAAATTTTTAGCATTCCATTCACTAAAACCGTGACGAATAAATACTAATTCCATAAGTTCTCCTATTAAGAATGTAAATTGAATTTGAAACCCGCTCTTTATAGCAAAAATTTGCCTGTTTTAAAATATCATCAATGATAATCTTTATACGAAAGCTGATTTTTCGCAAAGAAAGATTAATTTTTTAGGAGTTTAATGTCAAAAGATAGGTATTTTACCTATCTTCAGATTATTGACAAAGTCTTTTTTCATTCGGACGCACTCAGTGCGTCCCTACAAGAAAAATTATAACTGATTGAAAAATAACAAATTTTATTTTGTTGTGTAGGGACACACTGCGTGTGTCCGTTTATTGAATACAACAAATTAGGGTTTGTCATCAGTCTGAAGATAGGTATTTTACCTATCTTCTAAAATTATATAATTCCAATGTTAGAATAATCTAACTCACTGATAAGAGTATTCTGAATAAGAACAGAAACGCCTTTACTTGTGAAAGTAACATCTTTGCCTGTTTGTTTCATTGAACTTAGTGCATCATCAGCGGATGAGAATAATTCTTTAGAAAACAGTAGTTTATCATTATCTCCCGAATGAGAGTTAAAATCTCGGATAATGGTTCTTCCTTTAGATTGGCTACTAAACGCAAAAATATCATTTCCTACACCGCCGTAAACAAGATTTTGTCCAGCACCTGCAAAGATATAATCACCACCTTCAGCGCCGTAAATTTCATCGCTACCATTTTTTCCGATAAGAATATCATTTCCTTCACCACCGTGAAGTAAGCTACCATATTTATGATGAGCAGATAATTGATCGTCACCTGCTTTACCAAAAACCACTCTTCCTGTTAACGAATCATCGTTCTCCGTTCCTTCTATATGAGATTTATAGCCAATTTTTTGATTGCGTGACTTAATAAGATAACGATTATCTTGTAGATGATCTTCTTTAATGTCGTAAGCACTAATTAAACTGCGTAATTCCTTTGAAAATGAAATTTTTTCTACGTTATCAAGCTGTTTTAATCCTGTTCTTTCATTTGCATTAGCAAAGAGAGTTCCATCTTTTAAACGATAGAAATTCCAATTCAGTCTAGAACCATTTAAAATGATAGTGTCAATACCTGTTCCGCCATCGACTCGATCAAATCCTTCGCCTGTTTTGATTTTATCATTTCCGCCTCTAGCTTCAAGATAGTCGTGTCCTTTGCCACCTTCAAGCAAATTATTGTATTCATTCCCAATAATGAATGTAGAACGACCTTCGTTCATCTTTTGTTGTGGTTTATCTTTAACCCAAGTGTACCAACGATTTAAGGCTGAAAGATGGTCGATAATAATAGCACTATCTTTATGCATATAATCGTAAAACTCAGAATTAATGATACGATCAATCATATCGCTTCTAACTCCATCTGCGTGAGCAGACCAGCCACCTAATGTTCTATTAAGAATAGAGACTAGTTTTTGAGACCAGATAAAAGAGGCATAATTATTGTTAAAAGAAACGACATTATCTGCACCACTTGAAAACGCTTTATCCGGATTGACAAAAAAGCCTTGTAGATCTTGAATAGACTCTTTGAATGTATTTTTATTACCTAAAATTCGGTACACTGCATCATTTTCAAATCCCATATTAAAAATAACATCGGGATTATCATAGATATATGGCGAAGCATAGCCAAAATAGTTCGAATCTTTATAGAAACCGTCAGCGAGTATTTCTCTATATTTTGCCATTAGGTTAGTTAAGCCACCGCCTAAGCTATAACCGGTCACAAGAACGTCTTCTCCATTTAACCCTTGTGAAATGGCATACTCTTTTAATGTATTGAGCAGAGGTTCCATTGGTGGAACGACTTTACCCGAATTGAGATGGAAATAATCAGCAATATCTAATAAATCATTAGTACCACACCATACCATAGACACTTGTGTGATTTTGCCATTAGCGTCAGTTTTACCAAAAATTTTGGCTTGAGGGCCTCCAGTAATAAGCGGTTTTCCCCAAACGGGGCTTTCAAAAGTATAATAACCGAACTTATCTTTACTAGACTGCGGTAATCCTAGCTCGTGAGGTTCAATTTCTCGCCAATTTTTAGGTGGGGCGATATTAACTTTATTTGAATGGTAGCTACCGCTGATTGAACCTAAAAAATTTAATAGTTTGGCACCTGGTAGTCCCATAAAATAGGCAGCATTGGTATAAATGGCTAATTTAGAGCTTTCGCTTGCTAGGGTAGTAGCTGTTTTTTTATCAAAGTTTTTGTAATCAAAAAATCCCATAGAATCCTCATTATCATCAGAACTAGATAAATTGTACCTAATCAATATCTTGCCATAGAAGAAAATTTACAAAACAATGTGGATTATGAATGGGATATATTCAGATTATGGTTGATATATAAATACTTTGCGATTAAATAGATTCAAATTACAAAATTTTCACACTAACTCACCGCTTTCCTTTTACATTTTTTGCTAATTTCAGGTACAATCTGCCGATTATTTTTCTTTTAACTTACAACAAATAGGACATTCGCTGCCCTTATGAAAATGCAGAATATTCGTAACTTTTCAATTATTGCACACATTGACCACGGTAAATCAACGCTGTCAGACCGTTTAATTCAAACCTGTGGTGGTTTATCTGATCGAGAAATGGAGGCTCAAGTATTAGACTCAATGGATCTTGAGCGTGAGCGTGGTATTACGATTAAAGCCCAAAGTGTTACATTGAACTATAAAGCACAAGATGGTGAAACATATCAATTAAACTTTATCGATACACCAGGACACGTGGATTTCTCTTATGAAGTTTCTCGCTCTCTTGCCGCTTGTGAAGGGGCTTTGTTAGTTGTCGATGCGGGGCAGGGCGTTGAAGCTCAAACCCTAGCAAACTGTTATACTGCGATTGAAATGGATCTTGAAGTTGTGCCAATTTTAAACAAAATTGATCTGCCAGCAGCAGAGCCAGAACGTGTTGCGGAAGAAATTGAAGACATTGTTGGCATTGACGCAATGGAAGCAGTGCGTTGTTCAGCAAAAACAGGTTTAGGGATTGATTTAGTTTTAGAAGAAATCGTGGCTAAAATTCCTGCCCCAGAAGGCGATCCTGATGCACCTTTACAGGCACTAATTATCGACTCTTGGTTTGATAACTACTTAGGGGTAGTTTCCCTTGTTCGAGTTAAAAACGGCTCAATCAAAAAAGGCGATAAAATCAAAGTAATGAGTACAGGTCAATCTTACAATGTTGATCGTTTAGGTATTTTTACACCAAAACAAGTTGATACTGCTGAATTAAAAACAGGCGAAGTAGGTTGGGTTGTCTGTGCGATTAAAGATATTTTAGGGGCACCAGTAGGTGATACGCTGACTTCTCATCATCACTCTGCGACTGAAGCCTTACCGGGCTTTAAAAAAGTAAAACCACAAGTTTATGCAGGTTTATTCCCAATTAGCTCAGATGATTATGAAGCTTTCCGCGATGCGTTAGGTAAATTGAGCTTAAATGATGCCTCTTTATTCTACGAGCCAGAAAACTCAACCGCGTTAGGCTTTGGTTTCCGTTGTGGATTCTTAGGCTTATTGCATATGGAGATTATTCAAGAGCGTTTAGAGCGTGAATACGATCTTGACTTAATTACCACTGCACCAACCGTAGTTTACGAAGTAGAACAAACTAATGGTGAAGTAGTTTATGTTGATAGTCCATCAAAATTACCACCAATTAGCAATATTGCAGAAATTCGTGAGCCAATTGCAGAATGTAATATGCTTGTTCCACAAGAGTTTTTAGGTAACGTGATTACACTTTGTGTAGAAAAACGAGGCGTACAAACAAATATGGTGTATCACGGTAACCAAATCGCTTTAACTTACGAAATCCCGATGGGTGAAGTGGTACTGGATTTCTTCGACCGCTTAAAATCAACCTCTCGTGGTTATGCTTCATTAGATTACGGTTTTAAACGTTTCCAAACAGCAGATATGGTGCGTGTGGATATTATGATCAACGGTGAACGTGTTGATGCGTTAGCCTTAATCGTCCACAAAGCCAATGCACCATATCGTGGGCGTGAGTTAGTCGAAAAAATGAAAGAACTTATTCCACGTCAGCAATTCGATATTGCGATCCAAGCAGCGATTGGTAACCACATTATTGCACGTTCAACAGTGAAACAGTTGCGTAAAAACGTATTAGCGAAATGTTATGGTGGTGACGTAAGCCGTAAGAAAAAACTTTTACAGAAACAGAAAGAAGGTAAAAAACGAATGAAATCGTTAGGTAACGTGGAAGTTCCACAAGAAGCCTTCTTAGCGATTTTACATGTAGGTAAAGATTAGATTTTGTAGCCATTCTGCCCTCGTTTATGGGGGAAGTGGTTGAGCGTAGCGAAACCGAAGGGGGTAATTTTGCAAATTTTTGTGAAAATCTTACCGCTTGTTATCCCCTAACCCTACCCGCAGGGTACTTTCCCATAAGCGGGGTAGAATAATGAGTAAAGGAGAAAACAATGGCAAATCTTATGCCAATTATTTTTATCGCCATTTTATATGGCGTTTGGAAAGTGTTAGACGGAATGCAGCTGCCGAATACGATTTCAATTATTTTGGTTGCATTAGTTGTCATCTGTGGTGCATTTTTCGCATTCTACAAATTCAGTGCCGATCCACGCCGTAAGGCGAAAATCGCACGTGAAGAAAAACGCTTAGGCAGAGCATTAACAGAAGAAGAGTTAAAAGAAATCCAGCCACGCTCAGCAGTGGGTGAATTTTTCGCATCACTTTTTGGGGTATTATTCTTCGTAACAGTGCTACGTTCTTTTCTATTTGAACCCTTCCAAATTCCAAGTGGTTCAATGGAGCCAACTTTGCGTGTTGGTGATTTTTTAATTGTGAATAAATTTAGCTATGGCATTAAAGATCCGATTTGGCAAAACACTTTGATTGAAACGGGTAAACCACAACGTGGCGATGTAGTTGTCTTTAAAGCACCAAAACAACCTCACGTAGATTATATTAAACGTGTTGTTGCGGTTGGTGGCGATAAAATCAAATACGATTTTGCAACTCAACATTTGACTTTAACTCGTGGCGACACAGGCGAAGTAGTCACATTTACTTATAGCGACGCAAAACCAAACCCTGATTTCTTATATCACGGAGAAATGCAATTAGAACGTACTGAAACAGGCGATGTGACGCACCAAATTTTAAATAACCCACAACCGTTCAATTACGCCCCTTATTTTTACCAACAGGAAGGCTTACCTGCTGGCGAATGGCTTGTTCCACAAGGGCATTACTTTGTAATGGGCGATAATCGTGACAACAGCGAAGACAGCCGTTTTTGGGGCTTTGTACCTGAAAAGAACCTTGTTGGTAAAGCATCGGTGATTTGGTTAAGCCTAGATAAAAAACCAAATCAATTCCCAAGCGGACTACGTTTTGAGAGAATGTTTACATTTATCAAATAGTTAGTATTTCACATCCTAGTGATGTCTAAACGAAAAAGGTTTATTAGTAACCTAAAGGGCGAGTATGATCGCCCTTCAATTTTATACTATTAAGCCACTTCTCGATAAAGTGCTTGATATTGTTCAGCTACTTTTGTCCACCCAAAATCTTGAGCGAGAGCATTTTGACGTACGCTAGACCATAATTTTTGTTTTTTCCATAAATTGATAGCTCGTAGTGTGGCTTCCATAAAGTCATCTGCATCAGGGTGTTTAAAGACAAAACCTGTGGCAGTGCGGTTTTCAATGCTTTCTTTATGGCTATCATTGACCGTATCCGCTAATCCGCCTGTTTTACGCACAAGTGGTAGTGTGCCATATTTTAAGCCATAAAGCTGGGTTAAACCACAAGGCTCAAATCGGCTTGGGACTAAAATCACATCACCACCTGCAATAATTTGATGAGAAAGGGCTTCATCATAGCCAATTTTTAAGCCAATTTGTTGCGGATAACGGGATTGTGCGTAGCGTAATGCATTTTCTAAATCAGGTGAGCCACTACCAAGTACAATAAGCTGTACGGGGTGTTGCATTATTTCATCTATTTTAGCAAGTAAGAAATCCGCCCCTTTTTGTTCCGTTAAGCGTGTAACCATCACAAAGAGTAACGCATCTTTTTCTTCAGGTAAGCCAAAATAGCGTTGTAGTTCAGCTTTATTTTTCGCTTTTCCTTGCATATAACTGGCTCGGTAGTTTGAAATGATGTGATGGTCTGTTTCTGGGTTCCAAACCGTATCATCAACACCATTTAAAATACCGCATAAACGCCCTTCGGCTTGGCGTGTTTGTAATAGCCCGTGCATACCGCCACCCGCAATATGCTCAGTGATTTCTTGAGCATAAGTTGGACTAACAGTTGTAATTTTATCGGCATAGAATAAGCCTGCTTTTAAGTAGGACATTTCGCCATAAAATTCTAAGCCATAGGGAGAGAAAAATTCCCAAGGTAAGCCTAATTCAGCGAGATGATAGCCTTGGAAACGCCCAGGATAAGCAATATTATGGATAGTGAAGATACTTTTTACAGGGCTATGCCAGCTTTTCAAATAGGCACAAGCTAAACCTGCTTGCCAATCGTGTGCGTGTAAAATATCAGCACGTCCCCACCAGTGATCTAGCCCTTCAGCGAGTTGTGCTCCTAAGTAACTTAATAATGCAAAACGTTTATAATTATCGCCATAGTCTTGATAGTTATCATCATAGTAGGGTAAACGGCGATTAAATAAATGTGGGGCATCAATCACATAAACCCCTAAACCGTTGAAATAGGCAAAACGTAGCGTAACAATACCTGCAAAAGTTCCGATTGTTGCGACTTCTTGGGTTTCACCTATTTTTTCTGCAACTTGGGGGTAGAGTGGTAAAATAACACGCACATCATTACCCATTGCTTGTTGTGCATAAGGTAATGCACCGAGTACATCAGCCAAGCCACCTGTCTTAATAAGCGGATACATTTCTGAGCCAATATGTAAAATTTTCATTTCCTATTACCAAATTAAATGTGTAAAAAAATCAGCGGATCTTACCGCTTCAGATTATTGACAAAGTGTTTTCATTCGGACGCCAAGCGTGGCGTCCCTACAAAGAAAAACATAACCAATTGAAAAATAAACATTTTATTTTTTGTGTAGATACCATCTCAACTGTCAAGCACAAACAACATTATTTTGTGCTTGATATTGGCTCTGATGTTTCAATACACCAAAGCAAATATGGACGAGATGTCGCATTGCTGCTCCGATAGCTTGCATTTTCATCTTGCCCTTGGCAAGCAAGCGTTCGTAACAGCGTTTAATATCGGGATTATGTACTTTCGCAACAACTGCTGGTAGATAAAGCAACGCTCTTATCTTCGCGTTACC
>NZ_JBSIUP010000016.1:0-54454 GCF_053654055.1 Ursidibacter sp. B-7004-1
TTTTTTAAGCTATTTTTACCGCTTTATATTGGCTTTGTGGATTAACAATAAATTCTCGAGCTTTGATGATTTGTAATTCATATTTGCCACTTTGTTGAGTAACACTCATCACATCATTCACTGCATTTGCAGTATGTTCAAAAGCATCAAGATCGGATTTACCATTGAGTAAATTTGCTAAAAACAGACCGCTTGTGAGATCGCCAACACCAACAGGGTCTCGCCCAACAAATTCGTGAAGTGGGCGACTGATATGCCAAATCCCTTCCGCAGTAGCTAATAACATTTCAAACTGGCTTGGATCTTTCCCCACCTTGCTAAGATGTTTAACTAATACACGTTTAGGCCCTTTGTTTAAAATAGCTTTAATAGCATTAAGAGCTTGTTCAAAATTTTCAACAGGTAAGCCTGTTAGCTCTCTCAATTCGACCAGATTTGGGGCAATTAGATCGGCTTTTGTCATTGCAAAATCGCGTAGAAATTCCGCCACACCCGGTGCGACAATACAGCCTTTATCAGGGTGTCCCATTACAGGATCACAGAAATATAAAGCATTTGGATTTCTGGCTTTAATTTTTTCAACGGCTGCGAGAATTTCCGAACCTTGTTCAGCAGCACCGATATAGCCTGAAAGAATAGCATCGCATTCATTTAATGCTTCAATTTCATCAATACCTTGTACAATTTCGCCAATTTGTTCTTTTGGTACGACCATTCCTTTCCATTTTCCATATTGTGTATGGTTTGAAAATTGAACAGTGTTTAACGCCCAAACATCTACACCAAGTAGCTGCATTGGGAAGGTTGCTGCTTTATTGCCTGCATAACCATAAACTACGTGAGATTGAATTGAGAGAACATTTTTCATTGTTTTATCCTTAACGTTAATCCTTAAATTATCCTACCACAGCAGGAAGATAACCCGCTCTCACCACAAATGGGATAAGCACGATAATAATACCTAAAATTGCAGAGAGAAGTAATGCGAGATTTCCACCAATTACTCGATAAGGTAAGTTAGGGTGCTTCTGACGAGCTTTCCAAACTAATGCTGCTGGAAGTACCACTGCATAGAAGGCAAACATTTGCCCCGCATAGCCTAATGCCAAAATAAAGCCTTTTGGATAAAAGAAGGCAAAAAAGAGTGGCGGAAGGAAGGTAAGTACACCAAGTAAAATACGGTTTGCTGAATAATTAAAGGCGTGTTTGAGTAAGTCTTCAATACATTCAAATAAACCGAGTGCAACCCCAAGGAAAGAAGTAATTAAGGCTAACGCAGAGAATATTTTTACCGCACCACCAATCATCTCACTACCAGTAATAGTCCGACTCGCTTCTACCAAACCATTTAGCGTTGGATCTTGTTGTAGAATTTGTAAAAAGAGCGTTTGGCTTAATACTCCGTGAGTGGAAAGTTGCCATAAAATATAACCAATTAGCGTAATGGCAGATCCCCCAATAATTGAAATTCTAAGTGCTTTAACATTGCCATCTAAATAATGGTTTAAACAAGGTATAGAACCGTGGAATCCAAATGAGGTGAAGAAAATAGGGGCAGATGAAATAAGTAATGCTTTATCAATTGGCATTGCCATTAGGTTATCTATGGTAATTTTAGGTGCCATTAAAGCTAATACAACGCCTAGTGTAATAAGCATAATAAAGAATAGTATTCGGTTAATACCATCAACACTTTGTGTTCCAATGATGATAAATGCACCAAAAATCAATGTAAATAAACCAATGGAAAGTTTGAAGGTCGTATCCTCATCACCAATTTGTGGAATTGTTGATGCGATAATAGCTCCGCCACCTGTAACATAGGCTGAAAGTAGAGCGTATAAAAATACCATTAAAACGGTAGTCGCGATAATTCGCCCTGGTGAACCAAAATACTGAGCAGCTAAGGTGCCAATGCCCGCATCTGCGTCCGCCGTTTGATAAACTTCAACAAAAAGAAGAGCACTGTAAGTTAGGAATAACCATAGTGCAACCAAAAGAACAACTGTAAATGTAAAACCAATCCCTGCAGATGTGAGTGGCATTGCCAACATACCAGCACCAATCATTGTGCCAGCCACAAGTAATGTACTTCCTAGCGTTTTATTCATAATGAGCTCCTAGTAGGTTCGCTAGAGATAGATAAACGGCAAGCAGACGGCTCTTGATACAACAAGGGCATTACTGTTGCCAGTAATGCCCTTAAATCAATTATGCTTTAGGTTCAAAACGAGAGGTAAAGAAACGAAGAAGTTTCGGTTCATATACCATCTTCAAGCCTTTGATTTGTTCACGTCTCTTGAATAGGCTAATTACCCCTTCAGCAACGTGGTCTAAATGTGCATAAGTATATACACGACGAGGAATTGTTAAACGAACTAATTCAAGTTTTGGTTTGTGGTTCTGACCAGTTACTTTATCACGACCAGCAGAGATAATACCACGTTCCATACTACGAACACCTGATTCAATATATAGCTCTGCTGCTAATACTTGTGCAGGGAATTCTTCTTGGTCGAGATGTGGTAAGAATGCTCTTGCATCTAAGAATACTGCGTGTCCACCAACAGGTTTAACAATTGGTACACCAGCGGCTTCTAGTTTTTCAGCAAGGTAGCGACATTGTGCGATACGGTGTTGAATGTAGTGGAAATCGACTGATTCAGTGATACCGATTGCCATTGCCTCCATATCACGACCAGCTAAACCACCGTAAGATGGCATACCTTCATAAAGTACCACTAATTCGCTTGCTTGTTGATATAAGTCATCATCATTGATACATAAGAAACCACCGATATTTACTAAGCAGTCTTTTTTACCACTCATTGTACAACCATCTGCGTAGCTCATCATTTCTTTTAAGATTGCACGAATAGTTGCATCTTTATACTCTGGCTCTCTTTCTTTGATGAAGTAAGCATTTTCTACGCAACGAGTTGCATCAAACATTACTTTGATGCCGTGTTTGCTACATAGCTCTTTTACTTCACGCATATTTTTCATACTTACAGGCTGACCACCAGCAAGGTTTACTGTCACCGCTAAGCAGATGTATGGAATGCGATCTGCACCAACTTCATCAATTAATTTTTGTAATTTATTTAGGTCAATATTACCTTTGAAAGGTAAGTCGATTTGAGAATCGTGTGCTTCATCAATGATAATATCCGTAAAGGTTGCACCATTACGCTCTTGGTGAGCACGAGTGGTGGTGAAGTACATATTACCTGGTACATAATCACCTGGTTTAATCATAATAGTTGAAAGTAGGTTTTCTGCCCCACGACCTTGGTGAGTTGGTACAACATATTTAAAACCATAGTACTCTCTTACTACTTCTTGTAAGTGAGCGAAGTTACGGCTACCTGCATAAGCTTCATCACCAATCATTAGACCTGCCCATTGCTTATCACTCATCGCGGTTGTACCACTGTCAGTGAGTAAGTCAATATAAACTTCTTCTGAGTTGAGCAAGAATGTGTTGTAGCCTGCTTTTTTCATATAGGCTTCACGTTGCTCACGAGTTGTCATTGCGATAGGTTCAACAACTTTGATTTTATACGGTTCTGCTGGATAGTTTTTCATAGTAAATTTCCTCTAAGATGTAGAATACATTGATACCAGAAAGACAGCTAAGGCATTGTTATATAAAAAGTTTCTTATACAACTCTCACCTAACTTTCAGATGTGAATGGTAAAGAATTATTTACGCTTTTCAAATACTTTATTTTAAATTTGCGACACACATCACAAAATGATGAAAAATAACTTTTTGGTTATTGATAAGGTGAAAATATCAGCATATATTTGACATTTTTTAACTTAATAATTTATCGTTATATATCATTTTTTTTGGTTTTATTAAGAGTATTTTGATTATTTATCAACCATTTTGTAACCGTTGTAATAACCTATCCATTGCTCGATAACCTAATGCTTCGGCAAGATGAATTTGCTGAATGTTGGGTTCATTAGCGAGATCAGCAATAGTGCGAGATACTTTTAAAATTCGATGGTAAGCTCTCACCGAAAGCCCAAGTTTCAATAATGTATTCTCTAAAAACTGAGCATCTTGTGGAGAAAGTGAGCAATCCTGCTCAATCTCTCTAGTTGTCAATTGAGCGTTAATTTTTCCCCGTCTGGCTAATTGCAAATCACGAGCAGCAAGCACCCGCTTTCGAACTTGCTCGGTAGTTTCTCCACGCTGTTCATTACCTTGTTGTAATGCCCCTTGTGGTAAAAGTGGGACTTCAATAGAGAGATCAAAACGATCAAGAAAAGGTCCTGATAAGCGATTGAGATAACGCATTACTTGTTGTGGCGATGTACGATTGTGTGTACCTTGATAATGCCCTGTTGGGCTTGGGTTCATTGCGGCAATTAACTGGAATCGTGCTGGAAACTGTACTTTAGCATTGGCTCGAGAAATAATAATCTCGCCAGATTCAAGGGGTTGGCGTAGTGCGTCCAATACTTTTCGCTCAAATTCAGGAAGTTCATCAAGAAAAAGAATACCATTATGAGCCAAGCTAATTTCACCTGGTTTGGGAATTGAGCCTCCCCCCACCAATGCAACCATTGACGCACTGTGATGAGGTGCGCGAAATGGGCGGTATTTCCAGTTTTGGAAATTTAATTCATTCTGTACAAGGCTAGTTATAGATGCTGTTTCAATTGCTTCATCATCAGACATTTCAGGTAAGAGATCGGCTAAACGGCTTGCTAACATCGTTTTCCCCGTTCCGGGTGGTCCAAGAAATAACAGATTGTGTTGTCCAGCTGCGGCTATCGTTAAAGCTCGTTTGGCGTGCTGTTGCCCGATAATATCCGTTAAATCTCGTTGAATAAGCGGCTGGTTTAGGCTAGTTTTTTGCAACTCTTGCTGTGCAACGGATAACTTGTCTCTATTATTCAGAAAATTGACGACTTGTAATAGCGAGCTTGCAAAATAGGTTTCAGTACTCGACACAAGTGAGGCTTCATTGGCATTTTGACGGGGAATAATGAGTTCACGTTTATCTTTTTCAGCCGAAATTACCGCAGGAATTGCTCCTTGAACGCCCCGTAGATGACCTGTTAGAGAAAGCTCACCTAAAAATTCAAATTGTTTAAGTTTATCGCTATCAATTTGCCCTGATGCCGCTAAAATACCAATTGCAATAGGCAAATCGAAACGCCCACCTTCTTTGGGTAAATCCGCTGGGGCTAGGTTGATGGTAATGCGTCTTGCTGGGTATTCAAAATTGGCATTTAATAATGCACTTCTTACCCTATCTTGAGCTTCTTTAACACTCTTTTCTGGTAAGCCAACCAAGCAAAGTCCTGGGCTACCTAAACTAATATGCACTTCAATTGTAACTAATGGGGCTTCAACGCCAATCGATGCTCGGCTGTAAATAATGGCTAATGACATAATTTCTCCGTCAATATACTCTTATTACCCCACAGCTTAAGGAAAGTCATCTTGCAATTCACCCAAGAAAAAATTGTTTTTCGATCTAGCTCACAAAAATTTTGCAAAAATCAATGCATAACGCACCGCTTGTAGTACACTTCCGTTTTATTTGGGTGTGAATAAGCGAAGGGAAATATGCACAATCAGCAAGATGTAATCGTGGTCGGTGGTGGAATGGTCGGGGCTGCAACAGCCTTAGGATTAGCTAAATTAGGGTTGAACGTTGCTTTGTTGGAAAAAAATCCATTACCAGAATTTTCAGACAATGCACCTTATGATGTTCGAATTTCTGCCATTAGCGTAGCATCTGTTGCCTTATTAGAAAAATTAGGTGCGTGGCAGGCGATAGAGCAGATGCGTGTATGGGCGTATGATGGTTTGGAAACTTGGGAAATTGACGGGTTTAATACTGCATTTCACGCTACTGAACTCGGTTTAGATAAACTGGGTTTTATGGTGGAAAATAATGTTATTCAAATTGGTTTATGGCAAGCATTGCAATCCTACCCTAATTGCACTCAAGCGGTAGGATTTCAACATATTTCTGCAAATTCACAGCAAGGTATTTGGACATTAACCCTTGATAATCAACAACAGTTCTCTGCTCCCTTGGTTATCGCTTGCGATGGTGCAAATTCTCAAGTCAGAAATTGGGCTGGAATTGGTTTAACCAGCTGGCAGTATCGACAACATTGCTTATTAGCCGTAGTAAAAACGTCTTTACCACCGCAAACTACCACTTGGCAACAATTCTTCCCAAGTGGTCCAAGGGCTTTTCTTCCGTTAGCTGATGATAATGGTTGTATCGTATGGTATGACGCTCCACAACGTATTCAACAACTAAGACAAATGAGCAGTGCTACATTGGCTAGTGAAATTGAACAATTTTTCCCAACAAGGCTAGGCAAGGTAGAAGTAATAAACCACGCCAGTTTCCCTTTGACTCGACAACACGCACAGCACTATTTTCGTAATGGAATTGTTCTTGTGGGGGATTCGGCTCACACAATCAACCCACTTGCAGGACAAGGGGTAAATTTGGGCTTTAAAGATGTCAAAGCACTATTAGAGATTGCAGAACAAGCGGTTGGAAAAGGGCAATCTTTTGCAGAAATTGAGTGGTTGGCACAATATGAACGACAACGCAAGATGGATAACTTAGTAATGCAAACAGGAATGGATATATTTTATAAAGCATTTAAAACCGATCTCTTACCTATTAAAGCCTTGCGTAATTTGGCACTTATTGTTGCAGAAAGAGCTACGCCATTTAAAAAACGTGCTTTGAAATATGCGTTGGGATTGTGATTACGATAAAAAATCCTAGATCATCAATGTGAATCTAGGATTTTTGTAAAATTTCAATCGAAAGTAACCGCTTGAATTAATCTACAACTTTAGTACCGTAGAAGTAAGAGTAACCAAATGGACTTTGTTTATAATCTTGTACTCGCTTACTAGTTGGTGCAAAATTAACAGAATGAGCTACATTGACCCAAGGAGCTTGTTCTTTTAAGATCACCTGTGCTTGCTCATAAATTTTTGCTCGTTCACCTTTATCCGATAAACTAATTGCTTTTGATAATAACGCATCTAATTCTGGATTTTTGAAACGAGCATAGTTACTGTTTCCAACGTTATCACTACCGAAAAGTGGAGATAAGAAGTTATCAGGGTCACCATTATCGCCAGACCAACCGTAAGTTCCCGCGGTTAATTCACCTGCTTTAGTGCGTTTAATATAGTCGCCCCATTCGTAAGTTACTAATTTTGATTTAACACCCACTTTTTCCCAATCTGCTTGAACTAGTTCAGCCATACGGCGTGGGTTAGGGTTTGATGCACGAACTACTGGTTGAACCCAAATATCTGTTTCAAATCCGTTTTCAAAGCCTGCTTCTTTTAAAAGTGCTTTTGCTTTCTCTGGATTATATTCATAACCTGTAATTTCGTTGTTATATCCCCAAATTGTTGGTGGAAGTGGGTTTTTCGCTGCTACACCTGCACCACGATATACTGCATCAATAATCGCATTTTTATCCACCGCATAGTTTAATGCTTGGCGGACTTTTACGTTATCAAAAGGTGCTTTTTCTGTATTAAAGGCAATATAAGCAATGTTTAAGCCTTCTTGTGAAAGTAAATTGATCTTTGGATCATTTTTCATTTTCTCAAGATCAGCTGCATTTGGGAAATCCATCATATCACAAGCACCAGCCTGTAATTTAGCGTAACGAGCTGTTGCGTCTGGAACGATATCAAAGATTAAGCGATCAATATCGGCTTTGCCATTCCAGTAATCTGGGTGAGCTAAGAAACGGATACGTTGATCAAGCTGGTAGCCAGAGAATACGAATGGACCTGTACCGATAGGTGTCGTGTCAAGTGTTTCTGGTTTGCCTTCCTTCAATAATTTATCCGCATATTCTGCTGAATAAATTGAAATAAAGTCCATACCTAAACTAGCAAGAAATGTAGAATCTTGTTTATTTAATGTAATTTTAACAGTGTGATCATCTACTTTTTCTACTGATTTTAGTAGTTTAGGGAATTTCATTGCATTAAAGTATGGATAAGTCGCTTTAGATACTGAATGATATGGGTGATTTGGATCTAATTGGCGTTGGAATGAAAATACAACGTCATCGGCATTAAATTCACGACTTGGCGTATATTCTTTAGTCGTATGGAATTTTACACCTTTACGCAAATTAAACGTATAAGTTAAACCATCATCACTAATTGTCCAACTTTCTGCTAAAGCTGGTTCAATATCTGTTGAACCACGTTTAAATTCAACTAAACGGTTATATACTTGTTGAGAACTTGCATTATATGAAATGCCGTCCATTACTAAAGCAGGGCTAAAACCTGTTGGAGAACGGCTAACACAGTTTACAAAAGTTTTATCTGCTGCTTGTGCTACACCTGCAACTAGTAATGTTGCAGCGACTAAAGAAAGTTTGCTTCTGAATTTCATAATGTCTCCTAAACGACCTTTAAAATTTTGTAACAAAATACCGTTTTTATATCAAAAAGGAAATAACAAAAGGGAGTTCTTTATAACAAAAAAGAATAAAAAAACAAGAATTCTTACATTAAGTTTTTAGACCTTTTGATATTCTTGTAGGGATTTCATTTTCTATCTGTGAAATAGCATATTGAATAGCGTAATAGAACGCATTTATGTTTGCTCCACCGTGGCTTTTCACGACAACTGAAGATAACCCTAAGAGCGTTGCTCCGTTATGTCTGTCGGGGTTTATTTGCTGTAATTTACGATAGTAACGATAAAAAATAAGTCTAAGTAAATATCGTTTGGCTTGGCGGCAGAGGTGAGAATCTTCATTTTGCTTTTTAAAAAATGAGAGGATATTCTTAGCTGCACCTTCCAACGTTTTTAAAGCAATATTACCACTAAAACCATCACAAACAATCACATCAGTTAAGTGGTTAAGCAGTTTGTCTCCTTCAATAAAACCTTGATAGTTAAGATGTTGTGCTAATTTTAATTGTTGGTGTGACTCTCTTAGATAAATTGTGCCTTTATTTTCTTCCGTACCAATATTCAGCAATGCAATACGGGGATAAACCAGTTCCAACATAATTTGTGCGAAAATGTTTCCCATTTCGGCAAATTGCATTAGTAATTTACTATCGGCTTCCACATTAGCACCTAAGTCAAGCATTACGGTTGATTTACCATTTAGAGTTGGAATTAACGAAGTTAATGCGGGGCGATCAATATTAGGTAGTAATTCGATAAGCTGTTTAGCAAGCCCCATCAATAGTCCCGTATTACCGCCACTTACACAACCTTGAGCCTTTCCTTCTGCTACGGATTCAATCGCTAAACGGATAGAACTGCCTTTGCTTTGGCGTAATGCCTGCATAAAGGGTAAGTCTGCATCAATAGATTTTGTAGTATGTTTAAACTGGATACGCTGTTGCTGTTCTAAAGGGAGTTTATGGATATAAGGTAAGGTTTGTGTTTCATCACCAAAGGCGAGAATAGATAGCCTTGGGTTTTTCTCCAATGCAATTGATAGAGCTGGGATAGTAATACGGGGACCAAAGTCCCCGCCCATTGCATCTAACGCTAGGGTTAGACGAGTCAAATTATACCTCGAGAGATAAACTTGATTATTTATTGATTACTTTACGACCACGATAGTAACCATCAGCAGTAACGTGGTGACGTAAGTGAGTTTCGCCAGTTGTTTTATCTACTGACACTGCAGCAGTTGTTAATGCATCGTGTGAACGGCGCATATCACGACGTGAACGAGATTTTTTATTTTGTTGAACAGCCACGGGCCTTCTCCTAGATCTAGTTTTTCTTTAAATTAGCTAATACAGCGAACGGGTTAGGTTTACTTGCCAGTTCTTCTGGTAATTCACCAAAAACCTGTTCTGCCACGGACACTTCACAGTGTTCAGAATTATGCATCGGGACTAGTGGTAATGAAAGAATGAATTCGTCTTCTATCATATCTAGTAAATTTACTTCACCAAACTCATTAACTTCAATTGGCTCATAAATCTCGGGCAAACTGTCCGCCTGATCCATATTTGACACTGGACTGAAACTTAATTCGCACTCCAGCGTCTGCTTAAAAGTGTTACTGCAACGTTGGCAGTCTAACTCCACATCAATCATAGCCCTGCCTTTAATGACAGTGAGACGTGGATCAACATATAACGATAAAGTAACTTGTGCATCGCTTAGCACGTTACTAACCGATTCACTCAAACGACTAAAAAGACTTGCAGGAATGAAGCCTTCGTAATCCATTCGACGCTGAGCGTCTTTATATGGGTCAATGGTTAGGGGTAGTTTTGCTTTTTGCATAGGGTGCGAATATTACAGATTGAAAGCAAAATAGTCAAAGAGAAAATGGATTTTTGCCAAAAATTTGAGAAATCTTACCGCTTGTAATAGATAGAAATAAAGCGATAGGTAAAATTTAGTAGAAATCCCACCGCTTATATGCTAAAAAGTCGTCCGTTATTATGTTTACTTATAGAAAGGAAATGCAAATGTCATTACAAGCAATTATTGAAGCCGCTTTTGAGCGTCGTGCCGAAATCACACCAAATACCGTAGATGCTGAAACAAAAGCAGCTGTTGAAGAAGTTCTCGAAGGGCTAGATAGTGGTAAATACCGTGTCGCAGAAAAAATTGATGGGGATTGGGTAACTCATCAATGGTTGAAAAAAGCAGTGTTATTATCATTCCGTATCAATGATAACCAAATTATTGATGGTGCAGAAACAAAATATTACGATAAAGTTCCACTTAAATTTGCCGAATATGATGAAGCTCGTTTCCAAAAAGAAGGTTTCCGTGTCGTACCTTCTGCAACTGTTCGTAAAGGGGCTTACATTGCCAAAAATACCGTTTTAATGCCATCTTATGTGAATATTGGTGCATACGTTGGTGAAGGCACAATGGTAGATACTTGGGCAACCGTAGGTTCTTGTGCTCAAATCGGTAAAAATGTTCACCTTTCTGGTGGTGTTGGTATCGGTGGCGTATTAGAGCCATTACAAGCAAACCCAACTATTATTGGAGATAACTGTTTTATTGGTGCTCGTTCTGAAGTGGTTGAAGGCGTTATCGTTGAAGATGGTTGCGTAATTTCAATGGGCGTATTTATTGGTCAATCAACCAAAATTTACGATCGTGAAACAGGCGAAATTCACTACGGACGTGTACCTGCTGGCTCTGTTGTTGTATCGGGTAGCTTACCGTCAAAATGTGGTAAATATAACCTGTACTGTGCAGTAATCGTGAAGAAAGTTGATGAAAAAACGCGTGGTAAAGTAGGTATTAACGAGCTACTTCGTTCTATTGAAGAATAAAAAAAGATGGTGTAATGAGCAAATCAGTAACTATTTTGCCCATTACACCTTTTTAGTAAGCCTAGTTATTTCGTTAAGGTCAATACAACACTTTCGCCTTTTACAACTTCACCAGATAATTTTTGTAAGTTACTGATTTCATCCATATTTGAAATCACAACTGGTGTTAAAACTGATTTTGCTTTTGCTTCTAACAATGCTAAATCAAATTTAATAATAGGATCGCCAGCTTTGACTTTTTGACCTTCTGTGGCAATACGAGTAAAGCCTTCACCTTTTAACTCTACGGTATCAATACCGAAATGTACGAATAATTCAATACCTTCGTCTGATTCAATAGAGAATGCGTGGTTAGTTTCAAAGATTTTGCCAATTGTGCCATTTACAGGTGCAACAATTTCATCACCATTCGGGCGAATTGCAATACCATCACCAACAATTTTTTCAGAGAACACCACATCTGGTACATCTTCGATATTCACGATTTCACCTGAAAGCGGTGCATAAATTTTTACTTCTTTTGATACTGCTTCTTTTTTTCCGCCAAAAAGTTTATCTAAAAAACCCATAATTCAAATCTCCATTACTAAATGAACAAAATTCTCGTATATTTTATACGAGAATTTTGCATTTGTATCTAATTAGTTCAGCTTTTGATAAAAGGAATTTACTAATTGTTCAATATCTGCTGCTGTTGGCTGAGCAAGAGCCTCATCTGCTAGTGCTTTTGCATCCGCAAAATTGATGCTACGCACGAGTTTCTTAACGTGCGGAACAGAAATTCCACTCATACTGAATTCATCTAGCCCCATACCAAGTAACAATGCGGTTGCACGCACATCACCTGCTAATTCACCACACATACCTGTCCATTTCCCCTCTGCGTGAGAAGCATCAATTACTTGTTTGATCAGATTTAAGACCGATGGTGTTAATGGGTTATAAAGATGTGCAATAATTTCATTACCACGATCTACCGCTAAGGTATATTGTGTTAAGTCATTTGTGCCGATACTGAAGAAATCAACTTCTTTCGCTAGATGGCGAGCATTTACTGCAGCTGATGGTGTTTCAACCATTACACCAATTTGAATATTTTCATCAAAGGCTTTGCCTTCTGTACGGAGCTGTTCTTTTAAGTTTGCAATAATACCTTTAAGCTCACGAATTTCTTCCACTGAAATGATCATCGGGAACATTACTGCTAGCTTACCAAATGCTGAAGCTCGTAATACAGCACGCAACTGCGTATCTAAAATTTCACGACGCACTAAACCAATACGTACCGCACGCCAGCCTAAGAAGGGGTTCATCTCTTTTGGTAAATCAAGGTATGGTAGTTCTTTATCACCACCAATATCCATTGTACGAAGAACAACTAATTTTCCTTCCATTGCTTCTACAACTTCTTTATATGCTTGGAATTGTTCTTCTTCTGTTGGTAAATGATCGCGATCCATAAACAAGAATTCAGTACGGTATAAACCAACGCCTTCACCACCATTGCGTAATACGCCATCAACATCACGAATAGTACCAATATTCCCAACGACTTCAATACGATGCCCATCTAAGGTTTCAGCAGGTAAATCTTTTAATTTAGCAAGTTCAGCTTTTTCTGCAGCTTCTTTTTCTTGTTGAGCTTTAAATTTCTCAACTTGCTCTGCTGATGGATTGATGTGAATTTCATTATTTGTAGCATCTAGAATGAGAAGATCGCCTGTTTTAACTAATGAAGTAATGTTATTTGTTCCAACAATTGCAGGAAGCTCTAAAGAACGAGCCATAATTGAAGTATGTGATGTACGCCCACCAATATCAGTAATAAAACCTAAAACTTTGTCTAAATTAAGTTGAGCGGTTTCAGAAGGGGTTAGGTCGTAAGCAATAAGAATAGATTCTTCTTGAATATCGCCTAAATCAATAATGTGCATTCCCAGAATGTTGCGTAACAAACGATTACCAATATCACGAATATCACCAGCTCGCTCTTTTAGATATTCATCATCAATTTCAGCCAACATAGAAGCTTGCATATCAATGATTTTACTTGTTGCCACATCGGCAGTAACCAAATTTTCTTCTACATAGCCTAAAATTTCTTCTTCAAGCTCTTCATCTTCTAAAATCATTAAATGACCTTCAAAGATAGCTTCTTTTTCTTCACCTAATGTACGGCGAGCTTTCTCTTTAATCGCAGTAAGCTGTGCAGCAGCTTTTTCTCGGCCTGCATAAAATTTTGCTTTTTCAGCATCTACTTGATCCACAGAAATTTTCTGCGTATTTAAGATAATTGGTTCTTCTTTTAAAACAAGTGCTTTACCAAAAACAACACCTGGGGAAGCAGCAATACCAGTAATCATAATTGAATCCTTGAGTATAAATTGGAAAATTGTGCGTAGCACAAAACGACCTCACCGCTAACTCACTTTATTCTAAGTGATAATTAACGATAAAGTCGCTGATAAAGTAACTATTATTCTAAGGTTGGAATTAAATCCACTAAGAAATCAACGGCTTTTTGCTCATCTTCACCTTCGGCAGAGATAGTAATGACAGTGCCTTGCGTTAAGCCTAACGTTTGTAACTTAAATAAACTTTTTGCACTTGCACTTTTGCCACCTGAAGTTACAGTAACATCTGAAGCAAAGCCTTTTGCCGCTTTAACAAATTCTGCCGCAGGGCGAGTATGTAAGCCATTTGGTGCAATAATCGTAACGTCTTTTGAGTACATTTTTGTTTCCTCTTTTTAAATCAAATAGTTAAATCATCTACGTCTATTTATAGAAATACAACGCTATAAAATTCCACTTACTCTACTACAAAACGTACAGAAATACACGATAAAACAGGTCAAATAAGTAATAATTTACGAACTGATAGCATTTATTTTAAACAATAAAGAAATTCATTTGAGCCATCTCAAACTTTTGTTTTTGTTTTGTTCAGAACAGAATTTAATCAGTAATTTTTCATTGCATTTCCCAGCAAAATCTTGTATTTATCCATACTTTATATTTCAAACACAACTATTAACTTTTTAGGAGCATAAAATGCAAAATGTTGGTTTCGTCGGATGGCGTGGTATGGTGGGTTCTGTTCTTATGGATCGTATGGTTCAAGAGAATGATTTCGCAAACATCAATCCTGTTTTCTTCACTACTTCACAAGCGGGTCAAAAAGCCCCTATTTTTGCAAATAAAGATGCAGGTGAATTAAAAAATGCGTTTGATATCGAAGAATTAAAAAAATTAGATATTATCGTAACTTGCCAAGGTGGAGATTACACAAATGAAGTTTATCCAAAATTAAAAGCAACAGGTTGGAATGGTTATTGGATTGATGCTGCCTCTGCATTGCGTATGCAAGATGATGCGATTATCGTACTAGATCCTGTAAACCAACACGTTATTGATGAAGGTTTAAAAAATGGCATTAAAACTTTCGTTGGTGGTAACTGTACGGTTAGTTTAATGCTAATGGCAATCGGTGGCTTATTTGAACGTGACTTAGTTGAATGGGTTTCTGTTGCAACTTACCAAGCTGCGAGCGGTGCAGGTGCAAAAAATATGCGTGAATTACTTTCACAAATGGGCGTGTTAGAAGCATCAGTTAAAGCAGAATTAGCAGATCCTGCATCTTCTATTTTAGAGATTGAACGCAAAGTCACCGCAGAAATGCGTGCAGACTCATTCCCAACAGACAATTTTGGTGCACCATTAGCGGGTAGTTTAATCCCTTGGATTGATAAACTATTGCCAGAAACAGGACAAACCAAGGAAGAATGGAAAGGCTATGCAGAAACCAATAAAATTTTAGGTTTAAGTGCAAATCCAATTCCTGTTGATGGTTTATGCGTGCGTATTGGTGCATTACGTTGCCATAGCCAAGCATTTACCATTAAACTGAAAAAAGATTTACCACTTGCTGAAATTGAACAAATTATTGCAAGCCATAACGAATGGGTAAAAGTCATTCCAAACGATAAAGAAACCACATTACGTGAATTAACACCAGCGAAAGTTACTGGAACATTAAGTGTTCCTGTTGGTCGTTTACGCAAATTAGCGATGGGACCTGAATATTTAGCTGCCTTTACCGTTGGTGACCAATTATTGTGGGGTGCTGCAGAGCCTGTTCGCCGTATTCTCGTTCAATTAGTTAAGTAATTAACGTAATCAAACAAAAATAAGCGATTGGTTTAGTCTCACAATTTGCAAATCAAATAGCTAAATCCACTGTGTAATGTACAAAATAGTTGCTAATAATGTTTTCTTATGTTGTTAGCAACTCTTTTTATTTAAAATTGAATCCACTAAATAATCCTTCTAGTCTATTTATTGTTTTTTCTATATTTAAATCAGAGTACTTTACGAAAGTAAGTAAATATTCTCCATAATATTTAAGACTAGATAATGATCTTCCTCCAAAAGGAGGACTCAATAACCTACTGATTAAAGTCAGATTTTTATGACAAAATTCAACCAATATTTCAAATACCCAACTTCCTAAAATTGAATAAGAATGTTTACGTTATCCTATTTTAGAATTAGAAGTAAAGAGTACTATTCTAATTATCAAAGTGAAGTAGAGAAAACTGCTGCCAATTTATTCAGGTAATCTAATGAGAAATAGGCAGTAAATGTAGTAGAATTTAAATATGTGGAGGATAAACTCTATTTATAGGAGATCAATCCAAACTTCAATAGAATTTAATTTAGGCATAGTAAATTAAAAGAGTTAATTTTATTAGGTGTAATAGGTAAATCAGCAACTATTTTGTCCATTGCACTCATTCTACCCCCTTTTGTCTACTATTCCAAATAAAAAAGCCCGATAAATCAGGCTTTTTTTATTTTAGAGTAAATTATTCTGCTGCTTCTTGAGCTGCTACTTCAGGACGCTCTACAAGCTCAATATAAGCCATTGGAGCATTATCGCCTGCACGGAAACCACATTTTAAAATACGAGTATAACCACCCGCACGTTGTGCAAAACGTGGACCTAATTCATTGAATAATTTAGCAACTGTTTCAACGTTGCGTGTACGAGCAAAAGCTAAACGACGATTAGCTACGCTATCAACTTTTGCTAAAGTAATTAACGGTTCAACTACACGACGTAACTCTTTCGCTTTTGGCAAAGTAGTCTTGATAATTTCATGACTAATTAAAGCACTTGCCAAATTACGGAACATCGCTTGACGATGGCTACTGTTACGGTTTAATTGACGTCCACTCTTACGATGGCGCATAACCTATTCCTTCTAAGAAAATCTAAACCTAAAACTAGTCTTCAGCAATACTTGCTGGTGGCCAGTTCTCAAGGCGCATACCCAGTGATAAGCCACGAGAAGCGAGAACATCTTTAATCTCTGTAAGTGATTTCTTACCAAGATTCGGTGTTTTCAATAACTCAACTTCTGTACGCTGTACTAAATCACCGATATAGTGAATTGTCTCTGCTTTCAAACAGTTAGCAGAACGAACTGTCAGCTCTAAGTCGTCTACTGGACGTAGAAGAATTGGATCAAACTCCGGTTTTTCTTCTTTAACTTCTGGCTGACGAACATCACGCAAATCAACGAATGCAGCTAACTGTTCTGCTAAAATCGTTGCAGCACGACGGATGGCTTCTTCAGGATCTAAAGTCCCATTAGTTTCCATCTCAATAACTAGCTTATCTAAGTCTGTACGCTGTTCTACACGCGCAGCTTCTACATTATATGCAATGCGATCTACTGGGCTAAAACGAGCATCAACTAATAAGCGACCGATTGGGCGATCATCATCTTGTAAATGTACTCGAGCAGATGCTGGTACATAACCACGACCACGTTGAACACGGATACGCATACTAATTGATGCATTTTTATCCGTTAAATTACAAATTACGTGATCTGGATTTACAATCTCTACATCACCATCGTGTGTAATGTCTGCTGCAGTTACAGGGCCAATTCCAGATTTAGTGAGAGTCAAAATAATATCATCTTTATTTTGAACTTTTACCGCTAGACCTTTAAGATTTAACAACACTTCAAGAATATCTTCTTGAACGCCTTCTTTGCTACTGTATTCGTGTAATACACCATCAATTTCTACTTCTGTAACTGCACAACCAGGCATAGACGAAAGTAAAATGCGACGAAGTGCGTTACCTAATGTGTGGCCAAAGCCACGCTCTAACGGCTCTAATGTCACTTTGGCGTGAGTTGAACTAATCTGTTCAATATTCACTAAATGTGGCTTTAAAAATTCTGTCACAGAACCCTGCATTTTATCCTCTCTTTGCTTTTAAGCGCTATTTATTATTTAGAATAGAGCTCAACGATCAGATGTTCATTAATATCTGCTGATAGATCAGAACGTTCAGGAGTACGTTTAAATACACCTTCCATCTTTGTAGCATCAACTTCTAACCAAGTTGGTTTCTCACGTTGAGTTGCTAATTCTAATGATGCTTTAATACGTGCTTGTTTTTTAGATTTCTCACGAACAGCAATAACATCATCAACAGAAACTTGATAAGAAGGGATATTTACAACACGCCCATTTACTACGATAGATTTGTGGCTTACAAGCTGACGTGCTTCAGCACGAGTTGCAGCAAAACCCATACGATAAACAACGTTATCTAAACGACCTTCTAACAATACTAATAAGTTCTCACCTGTATTGCCTTTTAAGCGGTTAGCTTCTTTATAGTAATTACGGAATTGACGTTCCAAAATACCATACATACGGCGAACTTTTTGTTTCTCACGAAGCTGACTACCATAGTCAGATAAGCGAGGTTTACGAGCACCGTGTTGACCTGGTGCTGTATCAATTTTACATTTTGATTCGATCGCGCGAACACCTGATTTAAGGAATAAATCGGTACCTTCACGACGGCTTAGCTTGAGCTTTGGACCCAAATATCTTGCCATTTTCTTTCTCCAATTATTCTAACGTCAATTATACGCGACGTTTTTTCGGTGGACGACAACCGTTATGAGGAATCGGAGTCACGTCAGTAATATTCGTGATACGGAAACCCGCTGCATTTAATGCACGGATTGTTGATTCACGACCTGGACCCGGACCTTTAACCATAACTTCTAAATTCTTTAAACCAAACTCTTTTACAACTTCAGCACAACGTTCTGCTGCAACTTGAGCTGCAAATGGTGTTGATTTACGAGAACCACGGAAACCTGAACCACCCGCAGTAGCCCAAGCTAGAGCATTACCTTGACGGTCAGTAATGGTTACGATTGTATTATTGAAAGATGCGTGGATATGCGCTACGCCATCTGCGATCTGTTTTTTTACACGTTTACGTGCACGAACTGGTGTTTTAGCCATTTTATTTATCTACTCCGATTATTTTTTGATCGGTTTGCGTGGACCCTTACGAGTACGCGCATTAGTCTTAGTACGTTGACCACGTACTGGTAAACTACGACGATGACGTAAACCACGGTAGCAACCTAGGTCTAAAAGACGTTTGATGCTTAAAGTTACTTCACGACGTAAATCACCTTCGACAGTAAATTTACCAACTTCTTCACGCAGTTTTTCAATCTGCTCTTCAGACAATTCTCTGATCTTCACATCTTCAGCAATACCCGTTGCAGCGCAGATCGCTTTTGCACGAGTTTTACCGATGCCATAAATAGCAGTTAGTGCGATTACGGTATGTTTTTGATCAGGAATGTTAATGCCTGCAATACGGGCCACTATGCACTCCTATTTAACTAAAGTTATTGATATGCTGATCTTGAAAAGCCCGTTTCAGGATACTCAAACAGCATATCAGGACGAAATGAGCTGAGCAGTATAACCGCTCAGCTGGTTCTTTGCAAGAAATAATATCAATTAACCTTGACGTTGTTTATGTTTAGCATCGCTACAAATTACGCGAACTACGCCTTCACGTTTAACAACTTTACAGTTACGACATAATTTCTTAACTGAAGCACGAACTTTCATTGCTTATCCTTTTTCTATCAAAGGGCTACTGCCCTAAGCCTTTCAAATTGGCTTTCTTCAACACAGAATCATATTGCAAAGACATCAAATGACTTTGAACCTGTGCGATGAAATCCATAATAACTACCACAACGATCAATAGTGAGGTACCGCCTAGTTGGAAAGATACTTTCCATACTGATGTAATGATATAAGGAACCAAACAAACAAAAGCAATATATAACGCACCGATTAAGGTTAAACGCGTCATTACTTTATCAATATAACGAGATGTTTGCTCGCCTGGTCGATAACCTGGTACAAACGCACCTGATTTTTTCAAATTATCCGCTGTATCACGAGGATTATATTGCATTCCAGTATAAAAGAATGCGAAGAAAATTACAGCAGCTGTAAATAAAATTATATATAAAGGCTGACCTGGTTGTAATAACTGAGATATATCAAATAACCATTCAAATTTTTCACTCTGCCCTACCCATTGACTAATACTCGCAGGGAATAAAATAATACTAGAGGCAAAAATTGCTGGGATTACACCAGCCATATTAACTTTTAATGGTAAATGAGATGCTCTTGCAGGTGCCATCATTCTTCCTTGCTGGCGACTTGCATAGTTTACAACAATTCTTCTTTGTCCTCGTTCAACAAATACCACAAAATATGTTACTGCGAACGCAATTACAGCAATTAGTAATAAAACAAGCGGTGAAATCTCTCCTTGACGTGCTTGTTCAATCGTTTGTCCAATTACTGACGGTAGGTCAGCTACAATTCCTGCAAAGATAATTAATGAGATACCATTCCCAATGCCACGCTCTGTGATTTGTTCACCTAACCACATTAAGAACATTGTACCTGTTACTAAACTGATTACAGAAGTTGTATAGAATAAGAAACTAGGATTAGGAACTAATCCTTGAACCATATTCGGTAGGGCAAATGAAATACCAAAAGACTGAATTAATGCTAGTCCTAACGTTGCATATCGCGTATATTTGCTAATTTTACGTCTGCCTGCTTCACCTTCTTTTTTGAGTTCCATCAAAGCGGGGTGGATTGCTGTCAATAATTGAATAATAATTGACGCAGAAATATAAGGCATAATACCTAAAGCAAATATCGATGCTCTACTTAAAGCACCACCAGAGAACATATTAAACATATCAATGATGGTGCCTTGCTGCTGTCGAACTAGCTCGGATAATACAGAAGCATCAATACCAGGCACAGGAATAAAAGAACCGATACGGAAAACGATTAAGGCTCCTAATACGAACAATAATCTAGATTTTAATTCACCAGTTCCTTTTTGAGTATTACCTTGATATCCTGGTTGTTTAGCCATTTACTATTCCTCGATAGAACCGCCAGCAGCTTCGATAGCAGCTTTTGCACCTTTAGTTACACCTAAGCCTTTAATTACTACTGTTTTTTCAATTTTACCAGAAAGGATCACTTTAGCTGATAAAACATCTTTAGTAACTACATTAGCAGCCTTAAGAGCATCTAAAGTAACAACATTACCATCTACTTTCGCTAAATCGTTTAAGCGGATCTCAGCTACGTGTAATGCTTTTAGAGAAGTAAAACCAAATTTTGGTAAACGACGATATAAAGGCATTTGACCACCCTCGAAACCACGACGAACACCGCCACCTGTACGAGATTTTTGACCTTTATGACCACGACCACCAGTTTTACCTAAACCAGAACCGATACCACGACCAAGACGTTTTTCACTATGCTTAGCGCCTTCAGCTGGGGATAGAGAATTTAAACGCATTCTATTACTCCTCAACTTTAACCATATATGAAACTTGATTGATCATACCACGTACTGCAGGTGTATCGATCAATTCTACTGTATGTCGAATATGACGTAAGCCTAAGCCTTTTAACGTTGCTTTATGCTTCGGTAAACGAGCAATTGAGCTACGTGTTTGAGTTACTTTAATTGTTTTTGCCATATTCAATTACCCCAAGATTTCTTCAACGGTTTTACCGCGTTTAGCAGCAACCATTTCTGGTGATTTCATATTAGCAAGTGCATCAATAGTAGCACGAACAACGTTAATTGGGTTTGTTGACCCATAAGCTTTTGATAATACGTTATGAACACCTGCTACTTCTAATACTGCACGCATTGCACCACCAGCGATGATACCGGTACCTTCGCTTGCTGGTTGCATAAATACGCGAGAACCAGTATGAGAACCTTTAACAGGGTGTTGTAATGTACCTTCATTTAAAGCTACATTAATCATATTGCGACGAGCTTTTTCCATCGCTTTTTGGATAGCTGCTGGAACTTCACGAGCTTTACCGTAACCAAAACCAACACGACCGTTACCATCTCCCACTACTGTTAAAGCAGTGAAACTCATAATACGACCACCTTTTACGGTTTTAGACACACGGTTAACCGCGATTAGCTTTTCCTGCAGTTCACCAGCTTGTTTTTCGATGTTTGACATCTCAAATTCCTCTATTAGAACTGAAGACCAGCTTCACGAGCAGCATCTGCTAATGATTGTACACGACCGTGGTATTTGAAACCTGAACGATCGAATGCAACCGCTTTAATACCTTTAGCTAAAGCGCGTTCTGCAACTAATTTTCCAACTACTGCTGCTGCGTCTTTATTACCAGTATATTTAACTTGCTCTTTAATTACTTTTTCAACAGTTGAAGCTGCTACTAGTACTTCTGAGCCATTAGGTGCAATAACCTGCGCATAAATATGACGAGGTGTGCGATGCACAACCAAACGGGTTGCACCTTGCTCTCTCATTAAATGACGTGCACGGCTTGCACGACGGATACGAGCTACTTTCTTATCCATAGTGTTACCTTACTTTACTTTTTCTTCGCTTCTTTTGTACGTACAACTTCATCAGAATAACGTACACCTTTACCTTTATAAGGCTCTGGACGGCGATATGCACGAATATCTGCTGCTACCTGACCAATTAACTGTTTGTCGGCACTCTTAAGAATAATTTCTGTTTGAGATGGACATTCACCAGTTACGCCAGCTGGCAACGTATGTTCAACTGGGTGTGAGAAACCTAAACTTAAAGCAACTACGTTACCTTTCATTTGTGCTCTATAACCAACACCAACTAATTGCAATTTCTTAGTAAAGCCTTCAGTAACACCAATAACCATAGCATTAACAAGTGCACGTGCAGTACCTGCTTGTGCATCTGCATTTACAACACCTGCTTTAGGTGCAAAAGTTAATACGTTAGCTTCGTAATTTACTTCAACTGCATTATGAATTTCACGAGATAACTCGCCGTTTTTACCTTTAACTGTTAATAGCTGACCGTTGAGTTTAACTTCAACACCGGCAGGAACATTAACAGGTGCTTTTGCAACACGAGACATTCTTCCTACCCCTCTATTATGCTACGTAACAGATAATTTCACCGCCTAGACCTGCTTGACGTGCAGCTCTATCGGTCATTACACCTTTAGATGTAGAAACAACTGCGATACCTAAACCACCCATTACTTTTGGTAATTCGTCTTTACGTTTATAAATACGAAGACCAGGACGGCTTACACGTTGGATACTTTCTACAACTGGTTTATTTTGGAAATATTTTAAAGTGATTTCCAATTCAGGTTTTGAACCTTCAACAACTTTGAAGCTCTCAACATAACCTTCTTCAGCTAAAACGCTTGCAATAGCAACTTTTAACTTAGATGAAGGCATACTGATTGCAACTTTATTCGCAGCTTGACCGTTACGAATACGGGTCAGCATATCTGCGATTGGATCTTGCATGCTCATGTATTTACTCCCATGATTCCAAATTAAAAGAGGTTATTACCAGCTTGCTTTCTTAAGGCCTGGAATTTCACCGCGCATTGCGGCTTCACGAACCTTAATACGGCTTAAGCCAAACTTACGAAGTACACCGTGTGGACGACCAGTTTGACGGCAACGATTACGCTGACGACTTGGACTAGAATCACGTGGAAGTGTTTGTAATTTTAAAACAGCATCCCAACGCTCTTCGTCTGAAGAATTTACATCAGAAATAATTTTCTTTAATTCTTCACGTTTCGCGTAAAATTTATCAGCTAATTTCGCACGTTTTACATCACGTGCAATCATTGATTGTTTTGCCACGATAACCTACCTTATTTACGGAATGGGAAATTGAAAGCCGCTAATAAAGCTTGACCTTCTTCATCAGTTTTCGCAGTTGTGGTGATAGTAATATCCAAACCACGAACACGATCTACTTTATCATAGTCGATTTCTGGGAAAATGATTTGTTCACGAACACCCATACTGTAATTACCACGACCATCGAAAGACTTCGCATTTAAACCGCGGAAGTCACGAGTACGTGGAACAGCGATAGTAATCAATCTTTCAAAGAACTCCCACATACGTTCACCACGTAGGGTTACTTTACATCCGATTGGATATCCCTGACGGATTTTAAAGCCTGCAACAGATTTGCGTGCTTTTGTAATTAAAGGTTTCTGACCGCTAATTGCTGCTAGATCTGCTACTGCATTATCTAACAATTTTTTATCGGTCAATGCTTCACCCACACCCATATTCAGGGTTATCTTTTCGATTCGTGGGACTTGCATGACAGATGAGTAGTTGAATTTAGTTTTTAATTCATTAACTACTGTATCTCTGTAGTAATCATGCAGTTTCGCCATCGCATTACTCCAGTTAATTAAATTGTTTTCTCGTTAGATTTGAAGAAACGCACTTTTTTACCTTCTTCGAATCTAAATCCTACACGGTCAGCTTTGTTTGTTTCAGGGTTGAAAATTGCAACATTAGAAACATCAATCGCAGCTTCTTTTTTCACTAAACCACCTGCTTTACCTAAAGCTGGAACTGGTTTTTCGTGTTTAGTTACAATGTTGATACCTTCAACAAAAACTTTCCCGTTTGGTAACACTTTAGTTACCTTACCACGCTTACCTTTATCTTTACCGGTAAGAACAATAACTTCATCGTTTTGACGGATTTTTGCAGCCATTACATTCTCCTTACAGTACTTCTGGAGCTAAAGAAATGATCTTCATAAACTTCTCAGAACGAAGTTCACGCGTCACAGGTCCAAAAATACGAGTACCGATTGGTTGCTCTGTGTTATTGTTTAAAATTACACAAGCGTTGCCATCGAAACGAATAACCGCGCCATCTGGGCGACGAACACCCTTCTTGGTGCGCACAACAACTGCTTTTAACACATCACCTTTTTTAACTTTACCGCGTGGAATTGCTTCTTTTACAGTAACTTTGATGATATCGCCAATAGCAGCGTAACGACGGTGCGATCCACCTAGAACCTTGATACACATTACGCTACGAGCCCCTGAGTTATCAGCAACATCCAGCATAGTCTGTTCTTGGATCATATTAGTGCTCCGTTAAAATAAAAAACACCCTTTCGGGACGAACCTATTTGCCCTATGCAAATAGTTAGCGGATTATATCGCAAAGCTGATAGTAAGATCAACCGAAATTTGAACATTTGAGCAACTACAATGATTTGCAAAATTTTGCTAGAAAAAGACCGCTTGTATTACGACAAGCGGTCAGTTTTCAAGGTATATTTACTACTTTACTTATTGTTTAAAGGATAAATTATGATTTTTTAAACAACTCTTTTCCTTGCCACCATAGATAGCAATCAATCTGTTTTAGGTCAAATTTTTCCAAGCCAAAATGCTTTTGGAAATCTAATAATACGCTTTTAAAGGCTTCATAATTTCCCAATTCTGCTCTTTTAAAAGATGAAAATTGATATTCTTTATTAAATTTTTCAACATAGCTATCATAAATAGGGAATGCTTTTGGGTTATGATAACTACAATATTTAGTGGCAAAAGAATAAAAGACATTAAAAATGATGGGAAAAATAAAAATTGCTGAAAGTAGCTATTATTGGCAAAAAACAGCATATGGTATTAGAAAAACAAAAGCGGTGAGATTTTAGGATAATATTACAAAAAATCCCCAGCATTCCAGTATTTTGCTAGGGATTTATTTTATAAGAATCAGGGTAATTTCCGCTCCAAACGCCATAAATCCGCAAAACTGGCTCGTTGTTTGATTAAATGAGCTTGATTACCATCAACCATTACTTCTACGGCTTGCGGACGAGAGTTATAGGTCGAAGACATTGTTGCTCCATAAGCCCCTGCTGAACGAACCGCAATTAAATCGCCTTCTGCAACGGCTAATTCACGCTGTTTACCTAAAAAGTCCGATGTTTCACAAATTGGACCAACAACATCATAAACCGCTTTTTCACGCACTAAACTCTGGTCAATTTCTATAATTTGCATATAGGCTTCATACAGTGCTGGGCGAATCATATCGTTCATTCCTGTATCCACAATCGCAAAATTACGGTCTTCATTCTGTTTGATATATTCGACTTTAGTGACCAAAATCCCTGCATTTGCAGTAATAGCTCGTCCTGGTTCTAAAATAATTTCTAAATTCGGATAGGCTTTAAGTTTATTTAACAATGCGGCCGTATATTCCGTTGGGTGCGGAGGCGTTTCGTCTGTGTAAGGTACTCCTAAGCCACCGCCTAAATCTAAATGGTGTAATTCAATACCATCTTGTTTAAGCTGCTCCATTAGCACAATCAGGCGATCTGTCGCATCTAAGAAGGGTTGTAATTCAGTTAATTGCGAGCCGATATGGCAATCCATTCCTGTAATTTTTACGTTCGGCAGTGTTTTGGCAAAACGATAAACTTCACGAGCTTCACTCACGCTAATCCCAAATTTATTCTCTTTTAAGCCCGTTGATATATACGGGTGAGTATGAGCATCAACATCAGGATTGACACGTAAAGAGATTGGTGCAATTTTGCCAAGTTGCCCAGCAACATCGTTAATTCGTTTTAACTCAGGAATAGATTCAATGTTAAAGCAACGAATACCCACTTCTAATGCTCGTGCAATTTCTTGATGTGATTTTGCTACACCAGAAAAAACCACTTTATTTGCATCTCCGCCAGCAGCAAGAACACGTTCAAGTTCTCCTTGAGAAACAATATCAAAGCCAGAACCCAAACGAGCCATTACATTTAATAATGCTATATTTGAATTGGATTTTACCGCAAAGCAGATTAAGTGTGGGTGTTCGCCAAAGGCGTCATTAAACGCGTGCCAATGGCGTTCAAGAGTAGCTCGAGAATAGATATAAGCGGGTGTGCCAAATTGTTGAATAATATCTGTAACGGCAATTTCTTCCGCAAACAGTTGCTGATGACGATAATTAAAATGATCCATAATCTTCCGAGTATATTAACTAACTATATAAATATATGTGTAAATAATTGAGATAATCACACCGCTTATGTTACGGCTGTTGCTCTTGCGATGTATTTTCTGGGAAGTAAAGTGGGCCTTTTACCCCACAAGCCGTTAATGTGATACCGCTGAACAATGCAATAATCAGTAATTTTTTCATAGCACCTACTTTAAAACTAAAAGCGACAAGCGAAATTCGCTCAAAGAATGGCGATTGTACCGAAGATATGCAATACACGCAAAGAAAAAGCTATTTAACCATAGAGCTTAAACGGCTTTCTATTATTCTTCATCTTGCTGTTGTTTAAACTGCTGCATTAATTGCCGCATTTGTTGAGTATTTTGCTTGAATGCTCGGCAATAAGGGCAGAATAGTAGGTGCATATTTACTGCACAGCGTTGATTAAATGCGAGTTTCTGTTCATTACCTAAAGAAATTAACTCTGTAATTTGTTTACATTTTTTCATTATTTTTTCTCCCCAAACCAACTTTTTGATAAACAAGCTTGTAGTTGTAGCCTAGCCCGAAATAGAATAACGTGTAAATTAGACGTGGAAATCTCACATTCCTGACAAATTTCATCGGTATTCATTTCTAAATATTCTCTCATCATAAAAATTCGAGCTTGTTGTGCGGGTAATTGTGTGAGACAGGTTTCAAAAACCACCCAAAACTCTTTTTTATAGGTACTACTTTGTACACTTTGCCATTCACTTGGCTCAAAGTAAGCTAAATCCCAGTGATCTCGTTCCGTAAAAAAAGCATTTGGGGCATCTTCTTCATAAATTTCAGATACCGTTACTGTGCGTTTACGATAGTGAATTAAATCAATAATTTTATTCTTTAAAATAGCGAAGACCCAAGTTTTTAAGGCAGATTTACCTTTAAAAGACTCTGCATTTTTATAAGCACTAGTGAGAGCTTCTTGTACCACATCTTCAGCAAGATCGGGATCTTTTAGTTGCAACACTGCAAATTTCACCATTTGCTGACGAATATCTTCGATTTGCTGTGGTGGAATTTGCGTAAGCTGTTGTTGCTCTGTTTCCATTATGAATTCCCCCTTTTATAAGATTTATTATATTTTGTTGTAATTTTTTAAGGATAAATGAGTCCAATAAACAGATTATACTGCGATTAGGAGATCAGAATGAAAAAATTAACTGAAAATGATGTTACCCCTGAAGATATTTTCTATCAACGCCGTAAAATTATTACCGCAATGGGGCTTGGTGCAGCTACAACAATATTGCCAAATATCAGCTTAGCCGACAGCCAAAATACACTGAAAAAATTAGATTTTAAAACGGCTGAGAAAAGTGATTTGATTCTAACGCCAGAGAATAAAATCACAGGCTATAATAATTTTTATGAGTTTGGAGTTGATAAAGGATCGCCTGCACAATATGCGAAAGATTTTAAGGTTGATCCTTGGACTGTTGAAATTACGGGTGAAGTAGAAAACCCATTTACCTTAGATTATAACCAGCTCTTTACTCAATTTCCGTTAGAGGAACGTATTTATCGTTTTCGGTGTGTCGAAGCGTGGTCAATGGTTGTTCCTTGGATTGGCTTTGAGTTAAATAAACTATTAGCAAAAGCTAAACCAACAAGCCGAGCTAAATATGTTGTATTCCATACCTTACACGATCCTGAACAAATGCCAGGGCAGAAAAACCGTTTTTTTGGTGGTGGGATTGATTATCCGTATGTAGAAGGCTTAACGATTGCAGAAGCGATGAATCCATTAACCTTAATGTCTGTTGGCCTATATGGTAAAGCCTTACCACCACAAAATGGTGCACCAATTCGTTTAGTTGTGCCTTGGAAATACGGCTTTAAGAACATTAAATCTATTGTAAAAATTACACTTTCAGAAACTCGCCCACAAACAACGTGGGAAAAGCTCGCTCCACACGAATATGGTTTTTATGCCAACGTTAATCCGAACGTTGATCACCCTCGTTGGTCGCAAGCCTCTGAACGTGTAATTGGCTCTGGTGGTTTATTAAGCGTTAAACGCCAACCAACACTAATGTTTAACGGCTATGAGCAAGAAGTCGCTCATCTATATAAAGGTTTAGATTTAAGGGTAAATTACTAATGCTAGCACTATATAGAGTAATAATCCATTTGGGGTGTTTTGCCCCATTTGTTTGGCTGATTTCAGTATTGTTATCAGGAGATGAAACGGCTTTAGGGGCAGATCCTATTAAAGAAATTGAGCATTTTCTTGGTTATACCGCTATTGTCATTTTCTGTATGATGTTTTTATTAGGCATTATTTTACAGTTACTTAATAAAAACCAATATCAGATTTTACGCCGCCCACTCGGATTATGGGCATTCTTTTATGCGTTACTTCACGTTGCAAGTTATTTGGTGTTAGAACTCAATCTTGATTTCCACTTGTTTTTCAAGGAGCTTGTTGATCGCCCTTATTTAATCTTGGGTGGAATTGCATTTATTATATTGTTAGTGATGACAATAACTTCTTTACCATCTATTAAAAGTGCGTTGGGTAAAAAATGGTTTACGGTGCATCAATTTGCCTATCTAGCTATTATTTGTGCGGGCATTCACTACTATTGGTCAGTAAAAAGCCTTACCCTTGATCCTATTATTATTGGTGGAATCATCTGCTTTATCGTTGCGTGGCGATACCTTAGCCAATATATTTTACCTACTCATCGCTAATGCAAAGCAAGTAAATTTTAATTTAGCAGTATATCTTTTCTTTTCATTTGGTGGTTTTCGTATATAATGCGGCGTAAGTTTCGGTTCGAAAGATAATTGAAAGAAATATGTCAAAACGAAATACTCAACAACGCCGTCAAATTATTGCCAATATGGTGCAAGAACAAGGTGAAGTCAGTGTTGAGCATCTAGCGACTTTGTTTGAAACATCAGAAGTTACGATTCGCAAAGACTTAACCGCTTTGGAAGAAAGCGGTTTTTTGTTGCGTCGCTACGGCGGAGCAGTAAAAATCCCAACCGAGTTAATTGAAGAATCTCACGAACAACTTTCGAAACAAAAGTTAGCTATTGCTCAAGCCGCAGTTCAGCAAATTAGAGAGCATAATCGCATTATTATTGATAGCGGAAGCACAACGGGTGCGTTAGTAAAAGCCTTAAACCAAACAGGTTTGGTAATAATGACCAATTCTTTAGCCTTAGCTAATGAATTAACCACTTTGGAATGCGAGCCTACGGTATTGATGACGGGGGGAACTTGGGATGCTCGTTCTGAATCTTTTCAAGGAAAGGTTGCAGAACAAGTGTTACGTTCTTACGACTTTGATCAACTTTTTATCGGCGCTGATGGTTTGGATCTGCTACGCGGGACAACAACGTTCAATGAACTCATCGGGTTAAGTCAAGTAATGGCGGAAGTGGCTCGTGAAGTTATTGTGTTGATTGAATCACAAAAGATCGGGCGGAAAATGCCTAATTTAGAATTGCAATGGCAACAGATTGATAAATTAATTACAGATGACCAACTTTCGCCAGAGATTCAATTACAAATTGAGCAACAGGGTGTTAGAGTCATTCTTGCAAAAAATTAATGGTTTCTGACCGCTTATAAGCGGTTACATTTTCTCAAAAATTTACAAAAGGAAGCAAAATATGTGTGGAATCGTAGGTGCAGTAGCACAACGTGATATCGCAGAAATTTTAGTCGATGGTTTACACCGTTTAGAATATCGTGGTTATGACTCTGCAGGGGTTGCAGTATTAAATCACGACAAACAGATGCAGATTGTTCGCCGAGTTGGTAAAGTTAAAGCATTAGACGAAGCGTTGGACGCCAACCCATTATTAGGTGGAACAGGGATTGCTCACACCCGTTGGGCAACGCACGGTGAACCCTCTGAGACGAATGCTCACCCACATCGTTCTGGGAATATTGCGGTTGTACATAATGGCATTATTGAAAACTATGAAGAATTACGTAGTGAATTACAAGCTCGTGGTTACCAGTTTCAATCACAGACAGACACCGAAGTTATTGCTCATTTAGTTGAATGGGAATTACGCACTGCGAAAAGTTTGTTAGAAGCGGTACAAAAAGCAGTCGTGCAGTTGCGTGGAGCTTACGGAACGGTAGTAATGAACCAAGCAGAGCCTGAACATTTAATTGTTGCTCGCTCTGGTAGTCCATTAGTTATCGGATTAGGTATGGGAGAGAATTTCCTTGCATCAGATCCGCTCGCACTATTGAGTGTAACTCGCCGTTTTATTTATTTAGAAGAAGGTGATGTCGCAGAAATTACTCGTCGCTCAGTCGATATTTTTGATCGTAATGGCATAAAAGTGGAGCGTGAAATCCACGAAGGCAATTTTGAGCAAGATGCTGCGGATAAAGGGCAATATCGCCACTATATGCAGAAAGAGATTTTTGAACAACCTGTGGCAATTCGTAATACTTTAGAAGGGCGTATTGCCAATGATAAAGTTGTGATTGATGCTATTGGGACTAACGCAGCACAAATTCTCAAAGATGCTCAACATATTCAAATTGTTGCTTGTGGTACATCTTATAATGCGGGAATGGTTGCACGTTATTGGTTTGAATCTATTGCGGGCGTGAGTTGTGATGTGGAAATTGCCTCTGAGTTCCGTTACCGTAAATTTGTGACTCGTCCAAATAGTTTGTTGATCACACTTTCTCAATCTGGCGAAACTGCTGATACGTTAGCCGCATTGCGTCTAGCAAAAAAGTCAGGTTTTATGGCGGCAATGACGATTTGTAATGTGGCAAGTTCCTCATTAGTTCGTGAATCTGATTTTGCCTTTATGACAAAAGCAGGGGTAGAAATTGGCGTGGCATCAACAAAAGCCTTTACGACACAGCTCACTTGTTTATTGTTATTAAATGTTGCAATCGGTCGTTTAAAAGGCAATTTAAGTGAAGAACAAGAAAAACATATTGTTCAATCCCTACAACGCTTACCAGCACAAATTGAGAATGCATTAGTTTTTGACAAGGCAATTGAAAAATTATCTGAAGATTTTGCAGATAAACATCACACACTCTTTTTAGGGCGTGGTGAGTTTTACCCTATCGCAATGGAATCTGCCTTAAAACTTAAAGAGATTTCTTATATTCACGCTGAAGCCTATGCAGCTGGAGAATTAAAGCACGGCCCACTCGCATTGATTGATAGTGATATGCCAGTTATCGTGGTTGCACCAGAAAACGACTTACTCGAAAAAGTGAAATCAAATATTGAAGAAGTGCGTGCTCGTGGCGGGCAGCTTTATGTCTTTGCAGATCATGATGCTGGATTTAGTGATTCAGAGGGGTTTAAAACCGTAGTAATGCCAAAAGTTGACGAAGTTACTGCACCGATTTTCTATACCGTACCACTTCAACTTCTTTCATATCATATTGCCTTAATCAAAGGCACTGATGTTGATCAGCCTCGTAATCTTGCTAAAGCTGTTACTGTGGAGTAATAAGCTAGGTGTATCATAGAGCCACTTAGTGGCTCTACTTCAGCAGGACTCTTTAAATGACCCATCTATTGGTTTTTGACCTTCCACTATAAGATATTTCTTTTATAAGTAAAACTCAAAATGACATATATTATTACTGTGGAATTAACACCATTGTATAAATAACAATAACTGCAACACCGACTAGTGATGGTACTGAAATACGTTTTGCTAAGAGTAATGGTGATAAGTTTGCAGCACCAGCAACGGCAACAGTAACACCAGAAACAGGCGACATTGCACGGCCGATATTAGATACTTGCATCATTGGAGCAATTAAGTAGATTGGGTTAATACCCATTTGTGTAGCAAGTTTTGGTGCAATCTCTACGAATGCAAAGAATGCAGCATTACCAGAACCTGATGCGATTGCAACTAATAGCGTGATGATCACTAATGCAAACATCATTAAAGTTGCAGCATTACCAACATTTTGTACAGAGTCAATCAATGCTTCAATAAAGCCGATACTGCTTAGACTGTGAGCAAAAATGCCAGCAGCAACTAAGAGTACAACAACTGCAGAGAATGCTTCTGCCATTCCTTTATAGCAAACTTCTAATCCTTCATATACTTTTGTTGCACTAAATGTACGGAAAAATTCGATAATAGCTGAAAGAATTATTGTGAGAATAATCAATCCGCCTAATGAAATTTTGGCCGCAATTTCGCCATCAAAGATAAACAAACCAATAATTGGTAGGAAAGGTAACACAAAGTAGAAAAGTGGTGCATTGGTATTTAAGTTTAGATTTTCTACATTGATTGTTTGATTAGATGTTTGAGTAATTAGCCCTTCTTGTTTATCACAGAAACGTTGCCAGAAGAAGTGAGCAACGGCAACAAATACCATTGCAACTAATGACATCGGTAAGATCACGCCAAATGAGAAACCAATAAGTTCTGCATTAGCTTTCTCGGCAGCTAAAATAATATCAGCAGCAGTAGGAGAGAGATTTAAAATGGCTGTGGTTGCACAAACAGCTGCAGCAGATGGGGCACTAATTCCTAAGCGAGTCATAATAGGGAATAGTGTTGCCATTAAGAATACCCCAAGAGCTGTTGCTGAGTGAATAGCAAATGCCATCATTGAGCCAATTAAATATCCGCCAATCATCAGTAAATACGGAGAACGAATGTAGCGTAGTGGCTTGTAGAGAACTCGAATGATGACGTCATTGGCTCCAATATGGGACATATATGCTGAGAAACCGATTAACGCCATAATAATCATTCCAAGATTACCACCACGAGATTCAAAAAGCCCATAAATATAGTTGTTTAAATCACTAATTAGATTACCTGATGGGGCTTTAATAATTGGTTTTCCCATAAAGAAAGCAATAACGAGTAATAATATACCCATACCAAATAGTACACCTTTGGCGTTATAACCTTTAATAATTAACCAACCTAAGGCGATAAGTGCCAAAGCACCAATAATTAAGCTAATCATAATGATTCTCCTGAATGAAATGGATAAGTTGTAAATTTTTGTGCAATGTTGATAACAACATTTGCAGATTGATTCATTGTATCGACAGAGATAAATTCAAAAGGCCCGTGGAAGTTTTCTCCCCCTGTGAATAGATTTGGAGTTGGTAGTCCCATAAAGGATAAGCGAGCGCCATCAGTTCCACCACGAATAGGATCGATATTTGGCGTGATACCCTGAGATTCCATTGCCTGTTTAGCAATATCTATTAAGTATAAATAATGGACTAAAACTTCTCCCATATTGCGATAATGCTCTTTAATTTCTACTTTTCCACACTGTTCTCCATATTTTTGTTGCATTTTTTCCATCGTTTCAAACAACATTTTCTGATAGTTTTCTATCTCAGCTCGCTCAAAACTTCTTAATGCGTAATGAATACGACATTCATCTGTTGAGCCTTCCATATTGCGTAAGAAAATAAAACCTTGACGAGCTTCACTGGTTGGCGGAGTAAGATGTGGTGGAAGTAAATGTTGGTATTCACAAGCTCTTGTCCACGCATTGATCATAGTATCTTTTGCATAACCAGGGTGAACACTACGACCATATAGCGTGACTGTTGCTTCATCTGCATTGAATGTTTCATATTGAAGTTCTCCTACTGGTCCACCATCTAAGGTGTAAGCTACATCTGCTCCGAATTTGGCAACATCAAAGTGTTTAGCGCCTCGCCCAATTTCTTCATCAGGTGTAAAACCAATACGAATTTTACCGTGTGGAATTTCAGGATGAGCCAGTAGGTATTCAACAACAGATAGGATAATAGAAATACCTGATTTATCATCAGCTCCAAGTAATGATGTACCATCTGTTGTAACTAGGGTATGTCCAATTAACTTGTTGAGTGAAGGAAATACTTTTGCTGAAAGTTTATCACCACTTCCAGCTAGTAAAATATCATTACCATCATACCGCTCAATAACCTGTGGTTTTACATTTTTACCATTAAATGCAGGTGCAGTATCAACGTGAGCCAATAACCCTAGTACTGGAACTGGTTTATCTATGGTGGCTGGTAAGGTTGCAAAGAGATACCCTTTATCATCTAAGCTAATATCAGATAATCCAAGAGCTTGCATTTCTTCTTTAAGAAGATGAAGTAAGTCCCACTGTTGTGGAGTGCTTGGCACAGTTTGGCTTGACGCATCAGAAGTGGTATAAATTTGAGTGTAACGCAATAAGCGTGTGAGAAGGGATTTATCTAAAGCAATATTCGCCATATAAACTCTCCATTTTGCATAAATAAAATAATAAAAAACAACCAAATAAGCACAGCAAAAGTACCGCATAATTGTCCTTTAAAAAAGCAATAAATTGAAGAATTTATCAATAATGTAACCTACATCACAAAACGGTTTTTTTGTACTACTTCATTCAAATTATTTATGATAGATTATCAGTTTATTGATACATAAGCCCTCAAGTTTATAATATAGTGAAAGCGTGGGCTATTTGTTAAATAAGATAAAATAAGGTATAATTAACACCTGACATTGGTTAAATTCATATCTAAAACAAATGCAATATTACACTTTTTTACAAAAGTTTCATTTGCATTAAAATTTTTTTTGATAGAATAACCAAGAATTCTAGCCCTTCTTAAAATCTTTGCGTGGGTTTAGAAGGCAGTTTAACCGCAGTATTTATTATATTTTAATAAATATTGAATATTTTTTATCTCGTAATGACGATAATATGAGGATTATTAAAATGAAAAAATCTGTAATTGCATTAGCAGTTTCTGGTTTAGCAATCGCTTCTGTTCAAGCAGCTCCACAAGCAAATACTTTCTATGCTGGTGCTAAAGCTGGCTGGGCTTCATTCCACGATGGTTTAACTCAATTTGATGCTAAGAAAAATCAAGGTGATGGTTTTGGTATTAACCGTAACTCTGTAACTTACGGTGTATTCGGTGGTTATCAAATTACTTCTAACTTAGCAGTTGAAGCTGGTTATGACTATTTCGGTCGTGTACGTGGAAATACAACATTCCCAGGTGAAACTAAAGATAAACGTGCTGCTAAACACTCAGCTCACGGTGCACACATTAGCTTAAAAGGTAGCTACCCAATCGTTGATGGTTTAGATGCTTACGCTCGTGTTGGTGCAGCTTTAGTACGTTCAGATTACTACGTTCAACCTACTGTTGCTACTAAATCACGTGAGAAAGCTCACAACTTAAAAACTTCTTTAGTTTTAGCTGGTGGTTTAGAGTACGCAATTACTCCAGCATTAGCTGCTCGTGTTGAATACCAATGGTTAAGCCGTGTAGGTAACTTAGATAAAGCTGTGCGTAAAGAAGGTGGTTCATCTAACTTCCAATATAGCCCAGACGTTGGTTCTGTATCTGCAGGTTTAAGCTACCGTTTCGGTCAAGGTCCAGCTCCAGTTGTTGAGCCAGAAATCGTAACTAAAAACTTCTCTTTCAGCTCTGATGTATTGTTTGCTTTCGGTAAAGCAGACTTAAAACCAGCTGCGGCTGCAACATTAGATGCTGCTCAAGAAGAAATCAATAAATTAGGTTTAGCATCAGCTGCAATCCAAGTAAATGGTTATACAGACCGTATTGGTGGTGAAGCGTTCAACGTAAAACTTTCACAACGTCGTGCTGAATCTGTAGCTAACTATATCGTTTCTAAAGGTGTAAACCCAGCTAACGTAACTGCAGTAGGTTATGGTAAAGCTAACCCTGTAACAGGCAACACTTGTGATGCAGTTAAGGGTCGCAAAGCATTAATCGCTTGCTTAGCACCAGACCGTCGTGTTGAGTTACAAGTTCAAGGTTCAAAAGAAGTTGCTATGTAATAGCTTCTTAAAGTAGAATCTAACAAGTCTAATAAAGCCCACACCTATAAAAAGTGTGGGCTTTATTGTTATATTTCTAATTGTTTTAATAATACTTCAAACTGTCCTACTGATCGTAAATCTAACCACATTTTTTGTTGCGATATACGAGTAATTATGGGATTTGGATAATTTTTAAATTGTTGTTCCAATTCTAATAAATCACGCTGATTTTCACTTGAAATAGTCACTGCAATAGATGGAATTTGTTCCGTTGGTAAAGCCCCACTACCTATTTGAGCGAGAGAAGGTTCAATTTGCAAAATATAACGAGAATCTAACCGCTTGCATAAACTGGCTTTTAATTGCTCCGCCTTTTGATTAAGTTTATCTAACGTTTGTGTGAGTAATTGCAAAGTAGGTAGTGAATCAGCGAGCTGATCGGGGAATAGATAGTGGCGTAACGTCGCCTCTAGCCCCGATAAAATAACTTTATCACAGCGTAATACCCGTTTTAATGGGTGCTGTTGTAGTTGAGAAATGAGAGATTTTTTTCCAACGATAATGCCAGCTTGTGGCCCACCAAGTAGTTTATCTCCTGAAAAAGAAATAAGATCCACACCTGCCAACACTTTATCTTGTACCATTGGTTCTGCTGGCAAATTCAGTGCTTGCATATTAACAAGAGAACCACTACCTAAATCACTAATCACAGGTAGATTAAACTCTTTACCTAATTCAACTAACTCTTCTTCACCGACACTTGCCGTAAACCCCTGAATTTGATAATTGCTAGTATGCACTTTCATTAAAAAAGCAGTGTTCTCAGTAATTGCATTACGGTAGTCTTTTAGATGCGTTCTGTTAGTTGTACCGACTTCAACTAGTTTACAACCAGCTTGTTGCATAATATCTGGAATACGAAATGCACCACCAATTTCAATCAATTCACCACGAGAAATAATCACTTCTTTACCTTGAGCAAAGGTAGCTAACATCAGTAATACGGCTGCTGCATTATTATTAACAATACAGGCAGCTTCTGCCCCTGTAATTTGTGAAAGTAATTGAGAAATATAATGATCTCTATGGCTTCTTTTTCCTGCTTCAATATCAAATTCTAATGCAACATTATGTTTCATCGCTTGCGTGGCTGCTTGTATTGCATTTTCAGACCACAATCCACGCCCTAAATTTGTATGTAGAACTATTCCAGTTAAATTAAAAACTTGTTTTATGGCGACATTGGTTTGTTGAGACAGCTGTTCTCTAACTTGAGCTAATAATTTCTCATCTGATTGGCAAATATCAGGCAAGGCGTGAGTTTGATGAATTTCTTGACGAATTTGAGCAAGCAAACTACGAATTTGTTCAACTACGGCTTGATGCCCAAATTGTAAAATAAGTTGTTCACCTTGAGCAGTTTTTAATAATTTATCTAAAGCAGGAATAGATCGGAATAAATGTTGCATAAAGAAAACCTATTGAGATATTTTGCACAATTCTAATAAATTCAGTAGAATAGTGCTACTTTTTCGGAAGTGAGTCGTCTCCGGTGAGGCGGTAGGACTTCAAATCCTATTGAGGACGCCAGCGTTCTCGGGTGGGTTCAACTCCCATTCACTTCCGCCAATCCATATAAACCGCCATAAACTCACATAAACCAACCCTATAAAAAGCCCTTATAAATCAAGCGTTCTATTCTGTTTGTTGTATGCTTATGTAATCCGTTGTAAACTACCAGCAACTATAAAATAGTAACAAAAATAGTAACAAACTTTCTCTTTGTTACTAATCTACTCCCAAAATTAACCAGTAAGAGAGCAAAACCTTTGTTACTATTTTTTGAATAAAGCCTTATATGGCAATGCTTAAAGGCTTATGTATTTTTTCAAATTTTTGTTACTTTTTGCCTTTTTCTTTGTTACTAATTGCTATGAGTAAGCTAACCGACACCCAAATTAGACAAGCGAAACCAACCGCCAAAGCCTACCCACTGGCAGACGGTGGCGGATTGCGTTTAATGGTAAAACCAAACGGGGCGAAAACGTGGCTATTTAATTACTACACACCATACACCAAGAAAAAGAACAATATCACTATAGGGCAATATCCAGCCGTTACACTGGCACAGGCGAGAGAGAAACGAGCAGAATTTAAAGCACTGTTAGCAAAGGATATAGACCCAGTGCAGCAACGAGAGCAAGACCGACAGGAGCAAGCGGACAGTTTAGGGCGAACGTTTGCGAAAATGGCTGATGATTGGTTTGAGAGCAGAAAATTACAAGCCAATTTTTCAGAACGCACCGCCAAAGATACAAAGGCACTATTTAAACGGCATATAATTCCACTATTGGGAAATTACCCGATAAACGCTATCACGCCTTTAATTGCTATCAATGCAATAAAACCACTTGAAAGAGCTGGCAAGCTCACAACCGTTACAAAGATTATAAGTAAAATTAACGATGTTATGCGTTATGCCTTGCACCGTGGCTTTATTCCAGCAAATACCCTTTCAGAAATCCACAAAGAGTTTGATAAGCCAGTGCCTAAAGGAATGAACACTATCAAGCCCGAAGAATTGGCCGAGTTTTTACAGGCTCTTTATTTAGCAAGGAATGAAGAAAGATTTAGATTAAATGCGTTTTATGCGGTAATGCTGACGCTACTCACTGCAAGCCGACCGAGTGAAATCGCAAAGGCAAAATGGGAAGATATAGATTTTTCGGCTAATTTGTGGCGGTATAGCGTACAAAAGGGAAATAAAAACCTACCACAGGGGCGACTACATACGGTTACGTTATCAGCTCAAGCGGTTAGATTGCTTGAAAAAATCGCAGAATATAACCGAGTGATGAACCTTGAAAATAGCCCTTTTGTGTTTGCGAGTAATGAAGCCAAAAGCGGTTATATCTCTATTGAAACAATCCGAAACGCTATCATTAAATCATTGGGAAGTGGACGGCTCACTACTCACGGCATAAGGCATTTATTCAGTACTTCACTAAACGAGAGCGGAGCATATAAAGCAGAATGGATAGAGCAAGCACTATCTCATAAAGATAAAAACACAATCCGCCAAACCTACAATAAAGCCCAGTATTTAGAGCAACGTTTTAATATGCTGAAAGAATGGGGCGACTATATCGAACAACAAGCCCCCAAGCCTTTTTTATAGCTTATGGTCATTTATGCTTACTACTGTTCATTTATACAAACCTAGATTATAATTAGCACAAATTAAATAACCCGAATTAGTGTGGATAGTGGCGGAGTAGCTACCAAAACGACAAGAGAAAAGCCCTTTATTTTCTTTTCCACACTCTCACTATAAAGGGGCAACGCATAGGGGCGTTTTATGATCGATATTAAAAGCGAACTTCTAGCTATTGAGAAGAAGAGAGAGCAAGATTTTATTTCAATCATTGAATTATTGGATTTTCTAAAAGAACATAACCCTAACGCATCATTACCAGAGATTGCGACTTATCTATTGATAAAACTTGAACCGCACGATATTAGAAAAACTGATGAAGAATTATGGGGGAATGGAGAGTTTGAGAGGTGGGAAGACGAACACGGAATAAATACTTACAAAATGCCTAAAAGCATAAGCGACAAGCCAGCACGACTAACAACATCATACTTTATTACTGCTTTAGAAACGGTTAGAGATAATGAGCCTGATCCTTTATGGGATAATCCAACCGCAGGAGCTTTTTTAAGGGAAGAGCAAAAAGATTTATCCATAGATAGAAAGCAAATAGACACTATTTTAGGGATAAATACGCTTGATAAAGAAGCGTTAAACAAAAAATACAGAAATGAAGAATATTTAGCCGTAGCAATGGCATTAACAAAAACGGGCGAGTTTGTAAAAAATACAGATATAAATAAAAGTCCCGTTGGATTGGCTGAAAGATTAGTAATGCAACAAGAAATAAATCAAAAATCCGACCAAATAACCCAACTACAAGCACGCATAGCCGAGCTAGAAAAAGAAAATCAGAACCTGATAAAACCTGAAGCGGTAGATTATGATGAGTGTTCTATATATGGACACAGCACAGAAGCTATAAATGCGATTTTTGGCACAATCGAAAGATTTTGGATTAACGCAGACTTAACCCAACCCGACACAGTGGCAAATGCCGAAGATATAGAAAAATGGATCGGAGAGAATTATAACTTAAGTAACACACTAAAAACCGCAGTACAAAAAATAACACGTCCTGAAGAAGCACGCTATTTAGGGCGTAAATCATAAAAGGGCATAACCCTTTTGAATATTGATATACAAGGCAAGAACTAAAATTTAGGGGTATATTCTTAAAGGGATATATCCTTTTTTTTATTCATAAATAGCTACACCCTTTTAAACCCTTTCAGCCTATATTTACTTTAATCAGCCCGCCAAAATCCCCCTAAATCTTCACTTATTAACCAACATACGCAGGGGGAAACAATGGAAACCAACCAAACCACACTAACAGCCGAAAATGCACCGATTGAAAAGCGTTTTACTTTAAAAGAAATCCGAGCATTAACAGGCACTTCACACGCTTTTATTTATGCGGAAATCAAAAAAGGGAAACTAGCACCGCCCGAGAAATGGGGGCGTTCTTCACGTTGGAAAGAAAGCGATGTTAAAGCGTGGCTAGATACTTATTCAAGCAATAGAGCCAATTAAACAGGGGGTAAAAATGAAAACTCAAACCCACATCACCCGAGAAGAACGCATTTTAAGAATGGTTCTGATGAATGGCAGTTTTTCAGAACGTGAAGGAGTATTTGAGCTAAACATAACAAGCGGACGTAATGACATTAACCGAGTAATGCGAAAGCTAGGTATTCAATTAAAAAGGGAGTGGGAAGAAACCGCAGACGGCTACGGTAAATACTACCGCTATTCAATCGTGGATAAATCCCAAGCCTACAAGCTGATGACTTACTACAACGCTAAAGCAACCGCACGAGGTGGCGAGCCTTTATCAGTGGCGGAAACTAAAGCAATTCTTTCACGTTATGAAGGGGATATTTAATGAGCCAATTATTCAAACCCAACTGCTTAACTCACACTAGCAAGGTAATCAATGACGTAATTTTATTGCTTGAGTGTTGTTTAGCAGGTGGCATTGTAAAAAGTATTGATGGGGAAGAGATGACCCAAGAAGAAGTGATTAAGGCAGTGATTGAAATGCTAAAAGGAACGAATGAAAACGGAGTAGAAAAAGATGATTAACTCAATTACAGAACTTAAAAAAACCAAAACCGCCAACAATGGCACGAAAACCGCTTTAAATGAGCTTAAAACAGCGATAAGAGCGAAAAGCCAAGCAAACACACAAGGGAACAATAAACAGGCTCAAAAAGAGAATAAGGAAGTTTTATCTATCACACACTATCCGCAAGTAAATTATATGTTCCAACAAACAAAATGGAGTGTGGCGAACTGTAAGCACAAATTCCCTGATTGTTTTCATCACAAAAAAGCACTTCAAAAGCAACTGGCAGGCATTTGTAAAACACTGCACCAAACTGACCGCTTGCTTGCTGAATTATCCGAGCAGATGAGCGAAGAGCAAAAGCAGACCGCCAAGCATTACAAGCGGTTAAATCGCTATTTAAGCAAGCAAATGCAAGATGTAATTGATTATGTAAACCAAGTAGAACAAGCAGACGAGGAACAACTAAATGCGTTGCGTTATAGCGAAGATGAATTTAGTGCTAATGCAACAAGCGATTAAGCACTATTTAGACAAACCCACACAAGGCACGCCATTCACATTTAAGAGCCTTTACGATGATAACGAGCCTTACCCGTTGGCGGAATTATTGCTAACGGTACAGGAGCAAATAGGCTTGTTAGAAAGTGAATTTAAAGAACGCCCGAGCAATGCACTAGCTAACTCTTTGAGCGTATGGCGAAAGAAATTAGACAGGTTAGCCAAGCTATACGAACAGCAACAGAAAACAACAGAAAAGGATTAAACAATGACAGAAGAACCAACGAATAAAATCAAATATGACTTAAGTCCACAAGGTATAGGCAAGCTAATGAAAGCACCGATTAGGGCAACGTTGAGCTTTTTAGATTTTCCGTATATTGCTATCACACAAGAACAAGGGAATGACGGTAAACCATTCTATAACGGCACTTTATGGCTAGAAATGGGCGAAAGCGTTGTAATTGAAATGGCAGGAGCGACAGCATTTAGGGAGGTACTAGCTATTATCGCCTTTCAGCAACAGATGAGCAAAACGCCTTTATTGATTGATGATGAGCTAGAGCAATCAACCCGTTATTTTTATGAGCATTCTCAATATGGAGAGGGAATAAATCCACTGATTGAACACCGCACAGGAAAAGAAATCACGCTTGAGATGATGAGTAAAGCCAACCGCCAAGAAGTCGATTTAGTTTTCGCAGAGCAACGTATAAAAGACGGTAAGGAGTAAGCAAATGACAATAGAACAAGCACCCAAAACCGATTTAATAGATGCGGTATTTCCTAAAGTCTTTCATAAAGAAACGGTAGCAATGACCGACAGCTTGAAAGTAGCTCACTATTTCGGGAAACAGCATAAAAACATTTTACGCATTTTAGAAAATATAGGCTGTTCCCCTGATTTTTGGCGGCTCAATTTTAAGCCGTCAAAATATAAAGACGAGCGGGGCAAAATGCAACCGATGGTATTTATGACCTATGACGGCTTTACCCTGTTAGTGATGGGATTTACTGGCAAGAAAGCAAAGCAATTCAAAGAGCAATATATCCGAGAGTTTAACGAGATGAAACGCTGGCTTAATAACAGGGCCAACCTAAAAGCCGACCAGCACCGAATGAACGAAGCTATCAAAAACAGATTAGAGCAGACAGGCAAAGACGACCCACACGCCTACACCCGAGAGAATAATTTAGTTTATATGGTGGCACTGGGTAAAAGTCGCAAAAAATGGTTGGCCGACAATCAGAAACCACTAGACGCAGAAATCCGCCAATACTTGACTGCAAGGGAACTAGAACTAACGGATTTATTGCTATCTGAAAATGCGGTAATGCTAAAACTAGGAATGAATTACACCCAACGCAAAGACAGGTTACAAGACACTGCATTACATCACTTACGCAGAACAGCCAAATAAACAAGGGGGCAATATGTATGGTTACGAAATAATGAAATCCTTTGCGAAACAATATGCGAAAACAGGCAACGCAAAAAAAGCATTGGTGGAAGTGTTAGGCGAAGAACGAGCAAGCAGAATGAAACCGCACACATTAAGAGCGAGAGCAAGCGAGTTATTAGCCCACTGGTACGTTAAAGAAAGATTTTTAATTGAAAGAGATAATTTAATAGAACAGGGGGTAGAACTACCGCCAAGATACAGAATAAGAGTTAGATAAGATCGTCTGTAAGATCGTCCATTTAAAACAGCTGATTTTATTCAACCGCCAACGGTGGACGAACAAAAAACATTGCATTAAACAGCCAATAAAAAACCCACTGGCAAGCATTAAACAGTGGGATTATTTAGGCATTTAGAAATGAAAACTCAAGAGCATATTAACCAAATTCATATAAAACTTCAATTCAATGAAAATAAATCAAACCAAAACCACTTTACAAATCAAGCAGTGGCGGATTATCCTTTGCCTATTGTCGCAAAATCGACAGCCGAGCCTGAGAACTCGAATAATTTACAATTGGCGAACGATAGCACGCCTTTAACTCGTGCTTTTTTTGTTCGTAGCACACGCACACCTAAAGAAAACGCCTTAAGCGTTATTCTCTCAATGGTGGGGCGTAATGGGAAAGGTTCGCCCTTTGCTGTGTTCCAATTGTCGCAGTTTCTCAGCCTGTTACGTCCTACCGCCCAAACCCTGAGAAGTTTAGCGGTAGCTCTTCATCTATCACAATTGGAGCTATTAGCAATGATTTACAAATTCCTATGCCTAAACCGCACAAAACCAACCTACAACCAAGAGACGATTTACATCGAAGCCGACAGCGAAGAAAACGCACGCTTTAAGCTCACTGCAGACTATCGTTTGTTATTAAATCGCCCAATCGCAAAACTAAACCCAAATCGCACCGCTTGCGAAGTACAAGGGGGAGTTTATGCGTAATCAATTCCCAACACTTGAACAAAATCAACTTTCTCCAATGGGGGAGGTTATTCATTCACCAACGGTGGACAAACAGCCTACTGAACAAAATCACAGCTTGCTAAATTCAGTTTATGGCGGTAGTATTGAAAGCACTATCACAATTGAGGGCAAGCACTACCCTAATTCAAGTGCATTTTTTATTTCTCAAATTCCTTTCAATGGGCTACTAACCCTTTTTAAATCCGAATTTGCGAAATGGTCTATACGTCGAAATAAGGCGAGTAATCGCACGAATAAGGCGAGCCGATCAATTGCGGTAGTTGAACCCATTTCGCACCCTATCCAACAGGAGCAGGGCGGAAATTCCTTACTAACTAAACAATTGAGAACAACCAAAATGAACCCTATTCAACACACCGCACACAATGCGAATAAAACCCCTATTGTCTTCATTTCTCACGTTTTGGGGGTGGTTTATGCGTAACCTACCTCAAGAAATCCAAGCCCTAAAAGCCGAGCTAGAAAGCCTTTTAGACGATATTCAATTTTGTGAAGAGATGATGAGCAAGGGCAACGACAAATTAGCCCCAAAAATGCTTGATTGCATTTACTCTTCAATGAAAAACACCGCAACCACTCAAGAACTACGCCAAGCAATGCAAGGGGGAAGAAATGAATAATCAACAAAGCAAAAAAGCCTATTTAGACCTACTAGACACACTAGACCAAAACCTAATTCAAGCGAGTGCAGTGATTGACTATATGAGTACAGACGTGGGCGAGAATAAAGATTTTTCTGTAAATATTGAAGTGGTGGCAAATATGCTATGGACTGCTCAAACCTTGTTAAGTAATGCCCTTGAAGTGGCAAGTAAATTAAACCAAGTACACAAAGGGGGCAAATGATGAATAGCCCAATGCAACAACTCAAAATTAAAACTAGCTTACTAGACCAAATGGAAACCGCCAATAATCGCATTTTGACACAAGCGACATTTATCAACAATGAACCGATCCAATATCAAGGCGAAACATTAAGGCACGCTATCCAAGTGATTAACTGGCATTGCGAAGAACAGGCAAACCTAATCGACACATTGCGGGGGTATATCAAACGCATTAACAAACTGATTGATGATGCGGACAAAGTATTACAAGGGGGCAACAATGAATAAAACCGCACCCAATTTCAAAAAGCAACCACAGGGGGCGACAGAGTGCCGTTTATTTGTTGGCTCTCAAGCGTGGGATTTTGCGAGCGTTCCCAATGCGGAACGTACACCCGAAGAAATCGCCTTAAGTGAAATATTACCCACTAGCAACAATGCACCGCCAATAGTGTTAGATGAAAAAGTATTAGCCAATCTTACCGCTTACCGTCTAGCACCTAGCACAGTGAGAGAAGTGAGCTTATACCGTTGCAACAAAGGCGAAGCACTAAAAGGCGAACATTTAACGCTAATTTGTCGTTACCTTGCCAAACATACCCAAGCCCAAACCGTTTTACAGTTTGATGAAGCAGGGCAATTACTGGAGAATTTAAGCAGTTACACCGCACGCTTGCGAGATAATGACAATTCCCAAGAGATAGCCGAAATCATCACAGAGAAAGCCCAAGAGCAAACCAAAGCGAAAGAGACGGATAAACGCACCGCTTACATAGAAAAACGCACAGAAGACGGAATAAGGGGGCTATATCGCATTATTCCTAAATACGATAATGCAACAGGCGAGCTATTATCAGAGCGTACAGAATGGCTATGCGATGTTGTAAACGTGGTGGGAATAGGCAGAAGTGAAAGCGAAGAATTTATCGTTTTGCAGTGGCGGAATGAAGGGAGCGAGCAGACCATAACCGAAGCTATACCTAAAGAATTTATAGGCGAGCGTGAAGGCTGGAAACTGCTTAAAAAACGTGGCTTAACTGTTACCACTAAAAACAGCTTACGCAATGAACTAGCCGACTACTTACAGAACCACAACAAAGGCAACCGCCAATTATGGACAATTACCAATGCGACAGGTTGGCAGAAAGGAGCTTTTATTCTACCTAATGGCGAAGTTATCGGAGAACCTGAAACGCCCGTACTATTCCGCTCTCAATCTTCATCATTCGCAGGGTATGACACCAAAGGCACTTTAGAAAGCTGGCAAAGTGAAATTGCGATGAACGTATATCAAAACCCGTCTATGATGTTAGGCGTGGCGGTGGCGTTATCTGCCCCGCTAATCGAGCTTTTAGACGCTGAAAGTTTTGGGGTGCATTTATTCGGTGGCTCAACCGCAGGTAAAACCACAACCGCCAATATCGCAAGCAGTATATGGGGAAACCCTGAAAGAACCCGATTAAGCTGGAACGCAACCGCTCTAGGTTTAACCAATGAAGCAAGCTCAAGGAATGATTGCTTTATGCCTTTAGATGAAATAGGGCAAGGCTCAAACCGTAAACACATTGAGCAAACCGCCTATGCTCTTTTCAATGGCGTAGGCAAGATACAAGGAGCGAGAGAGGGCGGAAACCGAGAATTGCAACGGTGGCGGATTATGGCATTTTCTACTGGCGAGATTGATTTAGAGGGGTATTTATCCGCAGGGGGAATAAAAACCAACGCAGGGCAACTTGTAAGGCTTTTAAACGTGCCTATCACACAAGCGAAACATTACCACAGCTTTAAAGACGGAAAGACACACGCAGACCATTTAAACCAAGCGACTAAATCACATTACGGCATTGTTGGTAGATTATGGATTAACTACTTAATCGAGCATAAAGGCAACGTAAAAGCCCAGTATGAGCAAATCAAGAATAAATGGCTTGAACGTTTACCCACTGACGCAAGCCCACAGGTGCAACGAGTGGCAGGGCGTTTTGCCATATTAGAAACCGCCTTACAGCTTGCTAAACATTTGACCCAATGGGGAGAACAAGCCAATGCGGAAGCATTATTGCACTGCTTTAACGAATGGGTAAACATTTTCGGACTACACAGCCGAGAAGAAAAGCAAGTTATTGAGCAGGTAAATGGCTGGTTACTGGCTAACGCTGAAAGCCGTTTTATTCGTTATCCTTTTGACGAAAAGCAACAGACTATAAACAATATCGCAGGTTATAGAATGGCACTGACCGAGCAAAACAAGGAAGAATATTTTTACTTGTACCCACTGGCATTTGACGAGGCGATAAAAGGCAACCCAAAAGAACAGACTTGTAAAATCCTTTCAGATAAAGGAATGTTAAAAGGGAGCAGTGAAACAGGGCGGAAATATATGTCAAAGCTACCGCATAAAATAGACCCTAAACGCACAAGATGTTATTTGCTAGTCCCTATTACTGAAGATGACGAGCAGGAGCAGACAAACTAAAATAAGTGGATATTTGTATAGATTTAATTGATAGTTAGAAACTTTTGACAATATAAGGGGGATCATTATAATTCCGCCTTAATCGTGGGCTAGTCAATGGTTAGAGAGTGGGGAAACTTGCTGATTTAACTACACTAGCCCCTTGTTTTATGTGGATATATAAGAATGACAACCAAACCATTTAAGGAATATTCAGAGCAATGCGAATTACTTTCTAGCAGGGGAATGATTATTCAAAATTCTGATTATGTGGAAAAAAAACTATCCCAAATAGGCTATTATCGCCTTTCTGGATTTTGGCACACTGCAAGAAAGCCCATCAACGAAACGCAATTAAGCGATCAGTTTTTACCAAATACTAAATTTGAACAAATTCATAGTTTGTATTTATTTGATAAGAAATTAAGAATTTTACTGCTTGATATAATTGAGCGTTTAGAAGTCAATGTAAGAACAGTTTTAGCTCACGAAATGGGGCGGTTTAGCCCACTAGCTTATAAAGATGATTTTTATATAAACCCACATTTTTCTCAACACTATTCTAGCTGGAAAGATAAATTAGAAGCTCAAATTAGCAGGAGTAGAGATGATTTTGTTTTGTGGCATAAAGATCAAAATAAACCCTTGCCATTTTGGGCGGTAGTGGAAACGTGGGATTTTGGAATGCTTTCAAAGTATTATTCAATGCTGAAAAAGCGTTATCAAAACCAAATAGCAAAAAGATTTAATGTAGATAATACTGCAGCATTAATTAGCTGGCTGAATGAAATCAATATTATTAGAAATCAAGCGGCTCATCATTCTAGAATATGGAATAGAAAAGGCAATCCAATAAAGACACTCAATAACACCTATTTCACGAGGCTTTCAATGGACGAAAACAGCCAAAGAAGACTATTTGGACGAATTGCAGTGATGTGGTATCTAGTGAGCCAAACAAGCACGAATTATAAATGGCTGGAAAGAGTAAATAAAGTTTTGGATAACTTCCCTGATGTTCCTAATGCCAAGCTAAAAGCATTGGGATTAATGCATTATAAGTGTTTGCCGTTAGATATTATGAGATTATAACAAGGCTAACAATAACCTATTTAATATATAACCAAGAGAGCTATAACGGCTCTCTTTTTGTTTTTGTAGCACACATATTAAATAAAACTTAATAACCAAATAAAAATGTAGCATACACATTACATTTTAAAACACCCAATTCACCACATACCGCCAACAGCAGAAAAAAACAGAGCGAAGAAAAAAACGTATAGGAAAAACAGTGTTTTTTAATGGGACAATTGGGACAAAAATTACAATATACTTATAAAACAATTACTTAACTAAAAAAATTGTCCCAAACACCCCCTATTTTGTCCCATTTTAAGGGCATTTTGTCCCATTTTAAGGGCATTTTGTCCCACTCAAAAAATGAACAAATTTTATTTTGTCCCAAAATTGTCCCAAATTGTCCCACGTTGTCCCAGTCCATTGGGACAATTTTAGGGGCGATGAACCCTTGTAAATCCTAGAATTGTCCCATTGTCCCAATTGTCCCACTGTTTTTTGCTATATATATATAAAAGTTTTCCAAAACACACAAAACCGCCAACAGCCAAAAAATCTATTTTGGCGGTGGGTATGCTACAAAATGCAATATGTTGTATTGTGTAATCATACTTGATACAATGTTATCATAAGAGATACACAAAAAACCAAATGAACAGAACCAACCCAAGCAACAAAAAGCTACTTACTTTTCGCCAATTATCAGGCTTTCAAAAATGGCTGAAAGGTATTAAAGACTTAACCGCCAAAGAAGCGATATTAAAACGACTAGAAAGGGCAGAATATGAAGCCAATTTAGGCGATTATAAAAGCGTTGGCGGTGGAGTGTATGAAATGCGTGTATTTGTTGGTAAAGGCTACAGAGCCTATTTCACTCAACAAGATGACGTTATTTACTGGCTTTTGTGTGGTGGCGACAAATCAACACAGCAAGCTGATATAGCGAAAGCTAAAGCAATCTGTAAGGCGTTAAAAGCTACATTAGAACAAGCGGAATAAAAGCATATAGCAAAGGAGTTAAAACAATGAACAAGATTATTATAGATGGCGTAGAATTAGACGAGAGCGATTTACAAGTAAGTGATTTTGATGTTGCTGATTACCTTGCTGAAGATGAGGCACTAACAGAGCTTTATTTAAAAAATGCACTTGAAACCGCAGACCAAGCGGAAATTTTAAGGGCGTTTAGAACGGTGGCGAAAGCAAAAGGAATGACACAAACAGCGGAAAAAGTGGGAATGGCAAGGGAAAATCTTTATAGAGCTTTATCAGGCAACGTAGAGCCAAAACTTAGCACGATGCAACGATTAGCAACCGCTTTAGGGTATGAGCTATCATTCAGTCTTAAACCTATCTCAATAGGGTAATTTTGCTAATGAATGGCGAACAAAGATTTACAGATGAAAGCCTACCATACGAACAAGAGGATAATGATGATACTTTAATTCCTCACGATGTTGTTATGGCAATGATTAAACATAACGTAAATCATTTAGGAGCGTGGCGAATTTATCGCAATCTATCACGGCAAAGATGAAAATAATCAATTCCACTTATATTTCAACATAGAACAAGCGAGCTAGTACATATAAGCTATCACACACCACAGGGCGAGAAATCGCCCTTTGAACTTTTAGCAAATTTTGTTACCAGTAGCAAAAAATGCACCTAGTGAACGATATTCACCCCCTAGTGAACGATATTCACTACCCACCGTTCAAAATCATCATAGAACGACAATAAACCATAACAAAACATAACTTTTTACCCCAAGTAGAACAGATTAAAAAATAGTCTTTTTAGGGGGTGACTTTTTAAAATAGTAACAAGATTAGTAACAAACTTTTTAGTATTAAAAAATAAATATAATTAAATCAATAAGTTAAGCCACCATTTCAACTCCCATTCACTCCGCCAATCCATATAAACTGCCATAAACTTACATAAAAAACCCTTATAAATCAATAAGCTAACAAAATTATTTGGACTAAAATATAAATTTTTGGACTATTTTTAGGGTGTTTTTAACCGCTCAAAATTTACATAAAAATTTTTGAGCTAGTCGATTAGCCAAAAAAATGATAGTTAAGCTATTGATTTTTAAAGGATTGGACTATTGAACCACTGTTTTTTGCTATATATAAAAAAGTTTTCTCAAACCACACAAAAAATCGCCAACAGCTAAAAATCTAGCAATTATTTTGGTACGATAGAAATTCTTGCTTAATCTGGAAGTTGATCCTCAATCAACTTCACTAAGGCTTGAATATGATCGGTATTTGCATTGAGTGCGGGAATATAACGATAGCTTTCGCCACCTGCTTTCTCAAAGTTTTCACGATTTTCTTCTGCAATTTCTTCTAAGGTTTCAAGACAATCGGCAGAAAACCCCGCACAAATTACTGCAACTTTTTTTACATCTTGGCTTGGGAGTTTTTCTAAGGTTTCATCGGTATAAGGTTGTAACCATTCTTCATCTCCGAAGCGGGATTGAAACGATAAAAACCATTGTTTTTCGGTTAAACCAAGTTTTTCCGCCACGAGCTTGGCAGTTTCTCGGCAGTGTGATGCGTAAAAATCACCTTCGGTTTCATAACGTTTTGGAATGCCATGGAAAGAGAACAGCAACAACTCATCATCAGCTAATTTAATGCTATTAGCCAAGGCTTGAATGTAGAGCGGGTTATCGTGATAGCTATGAATAAACTCAAAAGGTACAACCTTTTTATGTGAAGTCAAGGCGTTGGCAAACGCATCAAACACCGATGCAGTGGTGGTTGAGCTATATTGTGGATAAAGGGGTAACACAATAATTTTCTCCACGCCTTGAGCAATTAGGCTATCTACTGCACTTTGCATACTCGGATTACCATAGCTCATTCCTAATTCGACTACTACATTTTTGCCTTTTACATCAAAATATTTCTGAATAATGCTCTGCTGCTTACGAGAAATTACCAAAAGTGGCGAACCATTTTCTGTCCAAATAGATTGATAGGCTTGAGCCACTTTTGGCGAACGTTTTGGTAATACTATAAAGTTTAAAATGGGCAACCATTTCCAACGGGATAAATCAATCACACGCGGGTCGCTTAAAAATTGTTTTAAATAGCGTTTTACCGCAGGGGTAGTGGGTTCATCTGGTGTGCCTAAGTTGGCTAGTAATACACCAATTTTGCTTGAGTCCATTAACATTCTCCAAAAAAATAAGATAGCTTAGTGTAGCAAGCAAATTTAAGGAGAAAAAGCCCTCTTTAACTATTGCAAAAATTTAATAAAAACAGACCGATTGCGAAACTGTGATTAGAATATAAGTCTTACTCCCTATATAACCATATTATTTCTTCACCAAAAATAACACTGCATCAATGTAGCGTTGTACAAATTCAGATGTTGTTCGAGAATCTGAGAATCCATCTAAATTTAACTGATATTGTTCATTCACATAAAAAGCTGGCACGCCACGCACATTAAACTCTTTAACTGCTTGAGCTTGTTTATTCACTAAACCACTCACTGCAAAGCTGTTAATACCGCCATCAAACTGTTCAGCAGTAATACCATTTGCTAAGAAAATAGCACGAATATCGTCCATTGATTTGATGCTATCTTGTTGTGCTGCTTCAAATAATGGGGTTTTGACCTTATCTTCTGCTCCAAGTGCCATTGCTAATGCCCACGCTCTTGTTAGGCTTTCTGACTGACGACCTAAAAAATCAACGTGGTATTGCTTAAACACAACATCTTTATCTAAGCCAGCCTTAATCGTAGATGGAATTTTGTACTGAAATTCAAAGTCGTAGCAATGCGGACAGTAAAACGAGAAAAATTCTAACACTTCTTTCTGTACCGATGGTGTTGGTTTAACTTGGATATACTCTTTATTTGCCACTGGATCCGCCGCATTTGCATTGGTATTTAAAGTGAAAAGAGCAGAAAGTGCAACAAATGCCGTTTTTAAAACTAATTTTTTCATAAATAACCTTAATAAAATATCACGAGTAAATGGAGTTAAATTGGACAGTATTACTCACTTAAAATTCCACGCGCTTTTAATAATGCGGTTTTAAAATCATCTTCATAATCTTTTTTAAGCCCCGGGATCACTTCTGATTTATCTTTACCACGCATTTTAAGCTGATAAATGAGTACTTCATCTCGCAACGCATCTAAATTGTTTGCTTCACCAACTTCTTCAGCAATCTTATGGAGCAGATCTAATAGGTGTAAATCTGGCTCTTTACGCCAATGTTCGCCTAATAATTCAAGGACTTCGTCTAAACGTTTACATTTCATCTTAAAACCTTAAAAAAATGTGGAAAAATTGGGTGAAATCATATACTTTTCATCACTATTTTGCAAAAAAAGGACGACAAATGACAGAAATAAATAATATAACGGCAGTTATTCTTTCTGGGGGGCTTGCTCGCCGTTTTAATCGTATAGAAAAAGGCTTGCAGCATTTTGCTGGCAAAGCTTTAATCACCCATATTATTGAACGCCTTGAACCCCAAATTTGCAAAATTTTCTTGAATATAAACCGCTTGCATCACGAATATGTCCAACAATATCCAAATATTCCTTACTATTCTGATAATTTAAACGGTTTCCAAGGACCACTGAGTGGAATGTTGTCGGGCTTTGAGCAAATTGAGAGTGAATATTTGCTGTTTGTGCCTTGTGATAGCCCTTTTGTACCGCATAATTTATGCCAAAAGCTCACCACAGCACTACGCATCAATCAGGCAAAAATTGCCTATGCACACGATGGCGAGCGTCCTCACCCAACATTTTGTTTGCTACATCGCTCCATTGTACCAGCTCTTGCCGATTATCTTGCCAGCAGTGAGCGTAGAGTGTTGCAGTTTTTTCATTCACAACCTTATGTAGCGGTGGATTTTTCTGAACAGCCTAACGCATTTCAGAATTTTAATTCCGCCGAAGAATTAGCAAGCGGTCAGATCTTCCCCCTTTTTTGCAAAATACCTATTTTGGCAATCACAGGATATAGCGGTACAGGGAAAACCACACTACTAGAAAAGTTGATCCCACATCTTTCAGAAAAGGGGTTAAAAGTCGGGTTAATTAAACATTCTCATCATAATGTTGATATTGATAAAGCAGGAAAAGATAGCTATCGCTTACGCCAAGTTGGAGCAAATCCAACAATGATTGCTTGTGAGCAACGTTGGGCGTTAATGACGGAAACACAAACAATGACATCTTTTGAAACCTTAGTTGCACAGTTTGCAAATAAGGAGCTTGATCTGATTTTGGTAGAAGGGTTCAAACACGAGCAATTACCCAAAATCCAATTACATCGAAAAGCCATAGAAAAACCACTTCCCGAAATAGACGTTTTCACCATTGCTACCGCAACCGATTATCCAATTGAAAGAAAAAATTTATTAAATATCAACAATATAGAACAGATTGCTAGATTTATTAGCGATTACATTAAAGGAAAATAAGCAGTAAGATTTTCGGTATATTTTGCAAAACAAAAGGCGTACCTTT
>NZ_JBSIUP010000017.1:0-53846 GCF_053654055.1 Ursidibacter sp. B-7004-1
AAAAACGCTACGTTTCAGTAGCGTTTCGATGTGGTGCATTTTAGCGATTTCTTGGGTTGTGTCAAACGGAATTTTAAAAATCTTTTTCATTAGACTAAAATTCACGCTTTTTGATGAATTTTTGCAAAATTTTCCTAAAATATAACCACTTGTTTATTCTGCTCTAATCTGATGTAAAAAACGTTTAGTTCTTTCGTGCTGAGGGTTATTAAATAACGCTTCTGGTGAACCTTGTTCAACAATCTCACCTCTATCCATTACAACCACGATATCTGCTACATCTAATGCAAATTTGATTTCGTGTGTAACAACAACCATTGTCCAACCTTCATTTGCAAGAGCTTTCATTGTATTTAGCACGTCTTGTACCAATTCAGGATCAAGTGCTGATGTAGGTTCATCAAAGAGCATTAGCTCAGGCTGAATAGCTAACGCTCGAGCAATACCCACTCGTTGTTGCTGCCCACCTGAAAGCTGGAATGGATAAAGATTTATCTTATCAGCAAGTCCTACTTTACTAAGGAGTAATTCTGCCTCTTTGCGAGCTTGCTCTAACGGTTTTCCTTGTACAAAAACAGGTCCCTCCATCACATTTTCTAATGCGGTTTTGTGTGGGAAAAGGTTATAGTTTTGGAAGACCATTCCTGATTTGCGTCTGAGTGCCAAAATATCTTTCTTGATATTTTTATTTGAGAAATCAATGAATAATGGCGTTGAGTTTTCGAATGTTATTGTGCCTTGTTCTGGCATTTCCAACGCATTTAAACAACGGAGAAAAGTTGTTTTACCTGAACCTGATGGCCCGAGAATAACAACAACTTGTCCTTTTTGAATATCTAAATCAATACCACGCAAAATGGTATTTTCACCAAAGGTTTTATGAATATTGCGAATTTTTATCATTATGCGACCTATTTGCGACTATTTATTTTGCGACATAGCGATCAAAACGTTTTTCAAGTCGTGCTTGGATTAAGAAAAGCACCCAACAATAGCACCAATAAATCAATCCTGCTTCAATATAAACAGGTAAAAAATCATAAGACATATTGGCAACTTGTTGTGCGACACGAAACATTTCGGTAACTGTCACAACAGATGCAAGTGACGTATCTTTGAATAAACCAATAAAAGTATTGCTTAGTGGCGGTACTGCAACACGAATAGCTTGTGGGGCAATGATTCGGCGGAATGTTTGCATATAGGTCATACCAATGGTATAACCAGCTTCCCATTGCCCTTTGGGGACGGACAAAATGGCAGCACGAATGGTTTCAGAACCGTAAGCACCAATGTTAAGAGAAAAACCAATAATCGCCGCAGGGATTGGGTCGATAAATACGCCAATAGCAGGTAATCCATAAAAGACTATGCAGATTTGCACTAACATCGGCGTACCACGAATAATCGAAATATAAGTTTTAACAATTATTAGTAATAAGTGGTGTAAAATACTGCGGTTGGGGCTAACTCGAACTAATGCAACAGCAACTGCAATTAGCATTCCAATAATAAAAGATGCAATAGCGAGAGGAATTGAAACTAAAATGGCCGCTTTTACCATCGGCCAAAAACCATTTATGACCAACTCCGCTCGGGCATCGGTCATAAATGGTAAAGATGCAAGAAAATTATTTAACACTGATATCTTTTCCGAAGAACTGTTCACCTAATTTCTTCAGTGTACCATCTTTTTGTAATTCAACAACGGCTGCACTAATTTTTGCAAGGGCTTCATCGTTTCCTTTGTTTACAATAAAACCTGCGCCAACTTTTTCATCAGATTCCCAAACAGGTTTTAAGCCTGAATTTGGATTTTTCTTTAAGTAATCTAATAATGCGAGAGAATCATTAAAGGTAACATCGGTACGTTTTTGTTGAATCAGTAACAACGCTTGAGCCATTCCATCAACAGGCACGATTTCTGCTTGATACTTACGAGCTGTTTCGCCATAGTTTGAACTTAATGTTTGACCTGCTTTTAACCCTTTAACATCTTCTGGCTTGGTAATGCGAGTTTCATCTGCACGAGCTAATAACATTGCACCAGACCAACTATAAGGTTCTGATTTATCAAAGGTTGCTTGACGTTCTGGGGTGGTTAATGCCACTTGGTTAGCGACTAAATCAAAACGCTCGCCTTTTAACCCTGCTAACATTGCATCCCATTGTGTTTCTTTAAAATCAATTTTCACCCCAAGTTTCTCTGCTACTGCACGAGTTACTTCAACATCATAGCCTGTTAGTTTGCCACTTGCATCGTGGTAAGTGAAAGGTGCGTAAGTACCTTCTGTTCCAACAGTAATAGTGCCTTTATTATTGATTCGCTCTAAAAGAGTTTCTTTTGCAAAAGTGTGAGATGAAGTTGCTAGAGCAACAAGAGATAATGTAACAATTGATAGTTTTTTAAACATAAAATATTCCTTTTGATAGGTAAAACTCAATATTTACAAATTTAAGGTGTAATCCCACCGCTTGCAAATAACCAAAAGGAATATAGAGAAACCAAAAGTTAGATTATATCTAAATAGCATATAGTATTTATATTTTTGGTCTATTTTTAATACCAAGCAGTTGTTTGGAATTATGAATACTGCATAATCCAAATTATCAAAATAGATCTAACTACTCTATTTAATTCTTTCCAATCGTTGAATTAGCTGCTCTTCTGGCACTGCTTGAATTTTTCGCATTTGATAGAATAATAATGTTGCTGCAATACTCAAACTAACGCAGAACATAATCCAGAAGCCACTTGCCGCCATTGGCTTTCTTAGCCAGTCAGTCATCGACAAAATATATCCAAACGGCATTCCCACTAGCCAATAGCAAAAAATAGTAATGGTTAGAGTGGGCTTAGTATATTTATAACCGCGTAAAATACCATTACAAACTACTTGTAAAGCATCAGGAATTTGATAAATCGCTGCAAAAATCAATAAGCTCGATGCAATTGCAATGGAAGTTGGATCACTCGTAAATGCGTGAGGAAGTAAATTTCGGCAAAGAAAAATCACACAAGCAAAGAAAATCGCTAACATTACCCCTGTAAAGAGTGCGTGATAGCTGAGATGTTTAGCTCCTTCAATATTTTGTTGCCCAAGCGTCTGCCCAACAAGGATTGTCGTTGCAATCCCAAAAGAGAGAGGGATCATAAAAAAGAGAGAACTTGTCTGTAACGCAATTTGATGGCTTGCAACCACTTGTGCACCTAAAGGTGAAATAATTAGAGATGATGTAGCAAATAACATTACTTCCGTAAAAAGAGCAAAACCAATAGGCGTACCCAATTTAAATAGCTTGAGCAACGTTTCTCGGCTTGGTATTTCAATCCACTTTTCAAATAATTTAATATCTTTTTGGGATTGATTGGTATAGCAGTAATGCAATATCAACCCAAACATTATCCAGTTCACAATAGCCGTTGCTACACCACACCCAACCGCTCCCATTTCTGGCAAGCCGAATTTTCCAAAGATAAAAATATAATTCAGTGGAATGTTAAGTAGCAAGCCAATAAAGGTAATCAGCATTGCTGGTTTAGGATTCGATAAACCATCATTCATACAGCGTAAATTTACCGATAACAATGCGGGAATAAGCCCGACACTTAATGCCATTAAATATTGTGTGGTTTTACCAGAAAATTCTGCAGGCGTTTGCATAAATTCAAGTATAAGATCGCTATTTAGGTAAATAGTAATAAGTGGAATACTTAGTCCAATCACAATCCAAAAACCTTGACGAATTTGGTGAGCAATTAAATGGCGCTGATTTGAACCATTTAAGTAAGAAACCGTTGGAGTAATGGCATTTAAAATCCCTAAAACAAATAGAAATAGCGGAAAATAAATGGAGTTACTAACCGCAATAGCAGAAACATCAGCATCGCTCACTAAACCTGCCATAATAATGTCTGCCAATCCCATTCCTGAAACCGCTAACTGAGAAATAAAAATAGGCGTTGTTAGTTTTAACAGCCGTTTCATATTTTCAGGATATTGTTGCCATTGAAAGTTCATCTTATTTCCCTTTTTTAATTTCTTCTTCGTCTGTTTATCTATTATGTTTTTAAAAGTCAGGATCAACATTAAAAGTCATTGGTTCGCCCGTAATCGGATGAGTAATGGATAGCGATTGAGCGTGTAAGCAAAGTCTTGGAGCTAAACTTCTTGCCAGCGGATTTGCGTAAAACTTATCCCCTAAAATTGGGTGTCCTAACGCTAAACTATGTACTCGTAGTTGATGAGAACGCCCTGTATATGGGGTTAATTTTACTCTTGTAATGTTATTCGGATAATGAGCAAGAATTTCATAGAATGTTACCGCTTGTTTGCCCCGCTCAAAGCAGATTTTCTGACGGGGGCGATTTTCCCAATCACAAATTAACGGAAAATTGATTGTGCCTGTATCGCCAACTTTCTCACCTAGTTTTCCCCATAATAATGCTTGATAATGCTTTTTCGGCTCACGTTCACGAAATTGACGTTTTAGCTCTTTTTCTGCTTGTTTGCTTAATGCGAACAATAAGATCCCGCTTGTCGCCATATCTAAACGATGTGCAGGTTCAGTAAAGCCATATTTTTGCTGAACTCGAACCATTGCACTATCTTGATATTCAGGGCGATTTCCTGGAACTGAAAGTAATCCGCTTGGTTTGTTAATCACTAAAATATGATTATCTCGATAAACTTCATCTAGCCAAGGCTCTGTTGGGGGGTGATATTCAATAAGTGCCATAATGCCTGTAATAAATTACGTCATACAAAATCTGACTATTCTAACAGAGATTAAGGCTAACCCCTAAAAGAATGGAAAATTTCCTTGTGTTTTAATTTCTATTCAAGTATCTTCTCGCTGTTCAAATGAACATCACAATTTATCTATTTTCACTTCGGAGAAAACAATGAAAACTCTTTTTGCAAGTTTTGCAACTGGTTTCACTGCCTTCAGTGTACTATTCAGCTCAGTTGCTACCGCTTCTACTCAAACCTTTAAAATTAGTGCTATTCCTGACTACGATGCAGCCGAAATGACTCGCTCATTTGATAGCTTTGCCGAATATCTTACGAAAGAAACAGGTCTTAATGTTAAATATGTCCCTGTTACCGACTATGCTGCAGTAGTTACGGCATTCAGACGCGGTGAAATTGATTTAGTTTGGTTCGGTGGTTTAACTGGCGTTCAAGCTCGTGCGAAAGTAGCAGGTTCGGAAGCTATTGCACAACGCCCTCAAGATGAAAAATTCCAATCTGTTTTCATCAAACAAAAAGATCTTGCTGACATTAAGAATGTCCAAGATGTCAAAAAACATTCCCTTGCATTTGGTAGCGAAAGCTCAACATCGGGTCATTTAATGCCTCGTTTCTTCTTAAATGAAGCAGGTATTAACCCTGACAAAGATTTAGATGGTTCACCTGTTTATAGTGGTTCGCACGATAAAACCTACGGATTAGTTGAAGCGGGTTCTGTACAAGTTGGTGCAGTCAATAAGCAGTACTGGGATAAAATGGTAAAAGAAGGGAAAGTCAATAACGCAAAAGTTGAACTATTCTATACCACACCTGAATATTACGACTACAACTGGACAATCAATGTTGTTGATAAAAAATTTGGTGCAGGCACTAAAGAAAAGGTTAAACAAGCCTTATTAAAAGCTGATGTGTCTAGCTCTCAAGTAATGAATCTACTTTCTGCAGAAAAATTCATTGAAAGCAAAAACGATAATTATCAAGGTATTGAGAAAGTTGCGAAAGAGCTTAAATTGATTAAGTAGTTTCATTGCAAATTGACTAATTAACAAATGGACACTCGCAGAGTGTCCCTACAATACAACAAGATAAATATCGTATTTTCAATTGGTTACAATTTATTTTGCAGATCACTTCGTGTGTCCTAATACGAGAAAATCTGCAATTCTTTATTTAGAAAAACAATGCAACCATTACTTTCCTTTCAACAAGTTTCCAAACAATTTGATCAACAAAGCGTACTTGATCATATTTCCTTAGATATTTATTCGGGGGAAATTGTCGCTATTGTTGGAGCAAGCGGTTCAGGAAAATCAACCCTAATGAATTTGATTATGCGATCTGTCGAATGCTCATCGGGGCAAATTTTATTAAACGGTAAAAGTATTCGGCATTACCAAAATAATAAACAATATGCTCAACAAGTAGGAATGTTACATCAGCAATATCATTTAGTTACACAGCTCGAAGTAATACATAATGTACTTGCTGGGCGACTCAATCAGTGGGGCTTTGCTCGCTCTCTACTTTCGCTATTTAAACCCCAAGAGAAAGAACTTGCATTGAATGCACTCAAAGCAGTTGGACTTGAAGATAAAGCTTACCAAGCAACAACCGCATTATCTGGGGGAGAACAGCAACGTGTTGCGATTGCTCGTTTATTAGTACAAAACCCAAGGCTGATTTTAGCCGATGAGCCCATTTCTGCACTTGATCCTGTGAATGCACAAAAAGTATTAGCCCTATTAACAGGTTTAGTACGAGAACAAGGTAAAACCTTAATTGCTAGCGTACATTCGGTGGAGTATGCCAAAACTTATTTCGACCGAATGATCGGCATTAAAGCGGGGCATATTGTATTTGACCAACCCGCTCAAGCAGTAACACAATCACAATTAGATCACCTTTACGGATTTGCAAAAAATGGGACGTAACCAACCGCTTAGCTTAAACGAACGGCGTAATATCCTAACGATTACATTATTAGGTGCTTTTTTGGTTACGCTATTTTCCCTTGATTTGACCACTGGTAGCAGTGGAATAATGCACTCTGGCGGTTGGACAACACTCTCTCGTTTAGCCAATAGCTTGCTTAATCCTGATATTTCGCCTGCATTGATTAAACTAGCCTTAGAGTCAAGTTTACTCACTTTCTGTTACGCCTTAATTTCACTTTCTTTAGCGGTTATAGTCGGGTTTCTATTGGCTCTTTTGGCATCGGGTGTACTGTTTTCATCTCTTTGGTTACAAATATTCGCTCGTGGAATTTTAGGGGCATTGCGTGCCATACACGAGCTAATTTGGGCGTGGTTCTTCGTTGCAGCAGTAGGCTTAAATCCAGTGGGAGCAGTATTCGCTCTCGCTATTCCCTATTCAGGCTATTTAGGTAAAATCTTTGCAGATACACTACAAGGTGTGCCACAAAAGCCAATAATAGCTTTACAACAAAGCGGAGCAAATCGCTTACAACGGCTTTGCTATGGTTATTTACCTCAAGCCTTGCCAATGATGTTGAGTTATACAATGTACCGCTTGGAATGTGCTATTCGCTCATCTTCCGTACTCTCTTTTGTAGGACTAGGAGGAATCGGTATGCAAATTCAGCTCTCATTACAAGATCTGAAATATGAACAAATTTGGACGTTCTTATTCTTTTTAGTCGCAATGATTATGCTGATTGATCGTTGGAGTTACGCAGTAAGGCAACGAGTATGATATATCAATTTCTTCGCTATTTAGACCGCCACTTTATTAAATACTCTTTTTGGGCAGTCATCAGTTTGTTTATCTTCTCTTGGGGATATATTTTAGCAGATCAACCCGATAGCCTTTCTACGCTATTTCGTGTTGAAAATATGGGTTATATCGTTGAATTTCTCAGTGAAATGTTAGGCATTAGTGAAGAAACGCCCGCTTATTTAGATCCTGAAATGTGGCAGAAAGCCCTTTGGCTCAGTGCGGAAACCTTACTAATGAGCATTCTTGCCACTGGAATGGCTGCAATTGGAATGTTGCTGTTTGTTTTACCCGCAGCCCGTAATATTGCAGAAGGGCGATTAAGCCATAGTCGCTGGTATCATCGAATTGCTTATCGTATTAGCCGCTTTTTATTCCTATTTAGTCGTGCAGTGCCTGAACTAATGTGGGCAATGATTTTAGTCTTTATTTTTAAACCAGGTATTCTACCTGGTGCATTAGCACTTGCTATTCACAACTTTGGCGTATTAGGCAAACTTTGTAGCGAAGTTATTGAAGATATTGACGAAAAGCCATTACGACATCTCATACAAAATGGTGCTAACCAAGCACAGCTGCTGATTTATGGTATTTATCCCGCCGTAATTCGCCCATTTCTAAACTATATTCTATACAGAATGGAAAATATTATCCGAGCGACTTTAATTGTGGGGTTTGTTGGTGCAAGTGGTTTAGGAATGCAATTCAAACTTGCAATGAGTTTTTTTCATTATTCCGAAATTACCTTATATCTACTCTGTTATTTATTACTCGTTTATCTCACTGATATTTTCACTGCATTAGCGAAAAAGTATATTGCGGAGAAAGAATAAGAAAGTCTTACCATAAATTTACATAATACCGAGTTTTCTTATTCTGTTTGTATCTATAATATTATTTTTTTATCACTTGATTTTTCTTTGGCTACCTTATATATTTGAATTAAATAGAAATCATTTTTATTTATAAAAGGAGACTTATATGAAAAAATTAGTGAAATTTAGTTTAACTGCTTTAGCTGCTGTAACATTAGCTGCTTGTTCTAGTGGCGGTAGCTCATCAAATAATACTGCTGGTAATGGAGGAACAGTAACTGGGAGTTCACAAACAGGTAATTCGCAACAGGGGGGGCAGCGTCCTCCAAGAGTAGAATCCCCTGAACATAAGAATGCTGTTGGTGGATTTTTCTATACAGGCAAAGCATATCCTACAATGACATTAACGGGAATGGGTTTCTCTCTTCCACTTTGGAAAGATGGAGAGGTAGGTTTTACTAAAACTGAAAACGGCAGCTACATTAATGATCCTCAGAAATTCTCTACCTACTTTGGGTATTTCGCTGCAGGTCCACGTTCAGCCATATTCTATCAGGGGAATAACTTAACAGCAGAATCTGAAATTCCACAAAGTGGAACAGCGAAATATGTAGGTGATTCAATCTATGTTAATAAAGGTAAAGTTACAACTCAGGTTGGTAAAGTAGATTTAACTGCTGATTTCGCCAATAAAAATTTAACAGGAACTGTTTTTGCTCAACAAGATGGTATTGCGGCAGTTACTATTAAAGATGCCAAATTAGATAAAAATACTTTCTTAGGTACAGTTGTTCAAGCTGGAAATGAAGCTCAATTACATGGTAAATTCTACGGTAAAAGTGCTGCAGAATTAGCTGGCTCTTATTCAGATGCATCTAGTATTCTACAAGGTGCTTTCGGAGCTAAAAAACAATAAGTTTTAATTACTCTACAAAAATGGAAGCAAATTTGCTTCCATTTTTTATTCCTTAAAATTATCGTATAATATAGCAAGTTTTCGTCTACCTTTTCAGGACAAATTTATGAACTATCTAGCCTACGCCAACGAAACCTTATCACTTTATTCCCTTGCAATTAATCGTTTAAATCAAAATTTATCAGAGAGCTTTAATCAAGCTGTGGATATGATTTTAGCTTGTGAAGGACGTATTGTCGTTGCAGGTATTGGTAAATCGGGGCTGGTAGGTAAAAAAATGGTGGCGACATTTGCTTCAACGGGTACACCGAGTTTTTTTCTTCACCCGACAGAAGCCTTTCACGGTGATTTGGGAATGTTAAAACCGATTGATGTTGTCATTCTAATCTCTTATAGCGGCGAAACTGATGATGTGAATAAACTAATTCCGAGTTTGAAAAACTTTGGTAATACTATTATTGCGATGACAGGTAATCCATATTCAACCTTAGGTCGCCACGCAGATGTTGTGTTAGATATTAGTATTGAAAGAGAGGCTTGCCCTAATAATCTTGCACCTACAACATCAAGTTTAGTCACAATGGCTTTGGGCGATACATTAGCTATTGCTTTAATTAAAGCACGCGATTTTAAAGCAGAAGATTTTGCCCGTTTCCACCCCGGTGGTAGTTTAGGTCGTAAATTACTCTGTCGAGTTAAAGATGTAATGCAACGTAAGTTGCCTATTACCTCTCCAAATAGCTATTTTAGTGATTACTTAACCGTAATGAACGATGGCAGAATGGGGGTAGCCATTGTGATGGAAGATAATCAATTACTTGGCATTATTACCGATGGCGATATTCGCCGTACATTAGCAAAATTTGGTGCAGATAGCCTAAATAAAAGAGCCGATGAGATTATGACCCGACAACCAAAAACCATTTTAGATACCACTTTCCTAGCTCACGCCGAAGAGTTAATGAAAGAAAAACATATTCACTCACTTATTGCGGTAGATGAGCAAGGTAATGTTTCGGGGATCGTGGAGTTTGCAAGCTAATGGCAAAATCAGATTACATCACTCGCTCTGGCTGGCAATCACTCGATCAAGAACTTAAATTTTTGTGGAAAGAAGAACGCCCTAAAGTAACACAAGCCGTATCAGAAGCGGCTGCTTTAGGCGATAGAAGTGAAAATGCCGAATATATTTATGGTAAAAGACGCTTACGAGAAATTGATCGCCGAGTACGTTTTCTGAGTAAACGATTAGAAGTCCTAAAAATTGTGGATTACCACCCAAGCCAAGAAGGGAAAGTCTTTTTTGGGGCTTGGGTAGAATTAGAAAATGAAAGTGGGGATCTCAAGCAATATCGAATTGTAGGTTGTGATGAGTTTGACCCAGCAAAACAATGGATTTCGGTTGATTCTCCAGTGGCTAGAGCGTTAATCGGTAAACAAATTGATGATGAAATCCAAGTTGAAACGCCATCAGGTAGAGTAACGCTCTATATCAATAATATTTGGTACGATAAATATAGCCTTTAATTTTCTGCATATTCAGACATTAAATCATCATCTGAACCTGCGATAACTTTCTTCTCATCAGCCCATTCACCTAAGTCTATTAGCTGGCAACGTTTGCTACAAAATGGGCGGTATGGGCTTTCGGCAGACCAAATCACTTCTTTCTCACAGGTTGGGCAATTTACGATTGTCATTATACTTCCTTATTTTATATTGATGTTAAATACTACTTAGTTTGCGCTAAGGTTAAATAGCGTTGATGCAGTTCATTGACTTGCTTGGTTAAGCTCGCTAAGTTTTCGGCTAAAGGCAGATTATTTTCAATAATATCATCAGCATAACTTAAACGGGTCGCTCGATCTACTTGGGACGCCATAATATTCTTGATGAGCTCTTGTTGGTTGTTATCTCGTTTTGTTGCCCGTTCAAGTTGAATGTCGGGTAAAACATCAACGACTAAAACTCGATCACACTCTTTAGTTAGTTTATTTTCAATGAGTAACGGAACAACCCAAAGCACATAAGGAGCTTGATGTTCGGTTAATTGGTGTTGCATTTCAACCCTAATAGCAGGGTGGAGCAGGTTATTTAACCAATTTTTCTCGGATTCCGATTGAAATATCCGCTTGCGTAGTGCAGAGCGATTTAGTTCACCGTTTTCAGTCAGGATTTGTTGTCCAAAATGATCTGCAATTTGGCTCAATAATGGTGAGCCTTTTTTAACCACTTGGCGAGCGACAACATCAGCATCAATAATAGGGACGTTGTGTTGGGCAAATAATTCAGCAATCGTGCTTTTTCCACTGCCAATTCCACCTGTTAGTCCAACAATATAGGTCATTTGTTTTCCTTTAGTTAATTTTGCAAAAAATTAAAAACACTCTCGCCCGTTTACGGGAGAGAGACAGCTCAAAATTGCGTAAGGCTATTTTGAGCAGAGAGAGGGCAAACAAGCGGTAACTTTTCATCAATTTTTAACAGACATTCCACTTTTTGCCCTCTCCCTGATTTGTCGTTCTAAACGAACGACAAACCTTTCCCTCTCCCGCAAGCGGGCGAGGGGGCTGTGGATAAAAACGTCCACACAATGCAGATTAATGTTGTAAAAAATAAAAAAAATCTCACCGCTTGTTTGCAGTTCTTATAAGTGATTTCTTCTCACTGTGCTAGAATTGTAAAATTTTTGAATACAGATTAAAAGGAACTTCTATGGCTAGACAGAACCTTCTTAACGCTCAAGGTGAGCGAGTTGCTATTGTATCTGGGTTAAGAACGCCTTTTGTACAACGTGATACGGGGTTTAAATCGTCCTATGCAACGGATTTAGGCACGATGGTAACCAATGAGTTATTAAGCCGAATCGAATTAGATCGCCGACAAATTGAGCAGTTAGTTTTTGGGCAAGTAATTCAACAACCTGATATTCCTAACCCATCTCGTGAAATTGCTTTAGCATTAAATATGCCATATTTACAAGCCTACACATTAAGTAGCTCTTGCTTATCTGGTTTACAAGCGTTAGTGAATGTGGCAGGAAGTATTGTGAGTGGTTCAATTTCAGCAGGTATCGCAGGCGGTACAGATTCTATTTCAAATGCTCCTTTTAGTATTAGCCCACGAGTAATTCGCAAATTACAAGCAATTTTTAAAGCACCAACTTTAGATAAAAAATTTGAACTATTCCGTCAATTTTCGTGGCGAGATCTAAAGCCACACAGCGTCAATTTAAAAGATTATATGACCCAACTCTCTGTGGCGGAAATATCAGAGCAGATGGCACAGCAATACCATATCAGCCGTCAGGAGCAAGATGAATTTGCACGTTATTCTAATGAAAAAGCTGCAAATGCGTGGCGATTAGGGTTATTGAAAAATGAAGTAATGCCATCTTTCCCACGTCCTTATCACGATTTTGTGGTGTCAGATACCTTAGTTTCTGCGGCGAGAAAAGATCGTTATTATCAACGTTTTTCACCCATAATGGATAAAAGTTACGCTACTGTTACCGAAGCGAATATGCCAAAAGCAGTCGATGGTGCGGCGGTAGTCTTGCTTATGCGTGAACAGAGAGCCAAAGATCTAGGCTTAACACCGTTAGGTTATATTCGTAGCTATGCGATTACAGGTAATGATATTTGGCAGAATATGTTTATGGGGGCAACGGTTGCCAGTAGTTTAGCGTTAGAACGTGCGAACGTGAATTTACAAGATATGGATTTAATTGATATTCACGAAACCTCTGCTAGTCAAATGTTAGTGAATTTACGTTTATTTGAATCAACAGAATTTGCAAAAAATTATCTCAATCGCACCGCTTGTTTGGGCAAAATTGATGTAGATAAGCTAAACCATCTTGGTGGTTCTATTGCTTTTGGTAATCCACGAGCAGCAACGAGTTTGCGTATTTTAATTCAATCATTAAATGCTTTAAAACGTAGGGGAGGTGGCTTATCTTTAGTCGCATCAAGTGGATTAGGTGGTTTAGGTGCAGCAATGGTACTTGAGAGTGAATAAGGAACAGAATATGACAGAACAACTTCAAACAATTTCCCCTTTTTCTGTTGAAATTGATGATAACCGTATTGCGATTGTTCGGATAAATGTAGCAAATCAAACAAGTAACTGGCTGCCTGAAAATTTTGTTTCTGATTTGCGTGATGTTATTGGCACTATTATTTATCAGCAAGCTCAAGGGGTTATTTTTACTTCAAGTAAGCCTAAATGTTTTATTAAAGGCTATAAATTAAGCTCATTACGCACAAAAACCGATGCACAGCTTAAAGCACTTTCACAAGATGCCCAAGCAGTTATGCGAGAAATCAATGTACTGAAAATGCCTGTTGTTGCCGTTATTGATGGGGATTGCTTTGGTATGGGGCTAGAGTTAGCGTTAGCTTGTGATTATCGAGTGGCAAGTGAAGAAATTCATACTAAATTCGCTATTCCACAAGTTCGTTCAGGGATTTTACCTTTTGCTGGTGGTACACAACGATTACCCCGTTTAATTGGACTATCCAATGCGATTACAATGTTGCTTTCAGGTCAAAAAATTAGTGCCGAAAAAGCGTTGAAGTGGGGATTGGTTGATCGCTTAATCCCTGCAAGTAATGTGTTTGAAACGGCTTATCAACTCTTGTTGAATAAGGAAGTGCAAAAAATTGATCATAAACGACCGCTTAGTCGCTTTAAGCAGTGGCGAAAACAACTTGAGGGCAATCCATTCTTCCGCGAACGTTATTTAGATTACATTGAAAACCGAGTATGGAATAAGGCGTTTGGTAATTATCCTGCGGTAGCAAAAATCTTGAATGTACTAAAAGAGCCTCGTTTTAAAGCTGGCTTATTACTTGAACAAGAGGCTTTTGTTGAACTATTCCGTACTGAGCAATCACAAGTGCTGATTGATCTCAAACAGACCGAGCGAGCAATGAAAGAGCATTATAAAGATCGTGCTAATGTGCGTGATGTTGCTCAAGTAAGTGTATTAGGCAGTGGTTATATGGGGGCGGGTATTGCTTACTTAACAGCGAATAATGCCAAAGTGCCTGTTCGAATTAAAGATATTCATCCATCGGAAATTCAAAAAGCATTAAAAACCTGTTATGAATTGATGCACAAAGCGGTAGATAAAAAGTTGCTTTCACACGGTGAAATGATTCAACGAATGAATTTAATTACTGGTGGGGATCGTTTAGTTGCAGGTAAACAGACTGATTTTATTATTGAAGCCGTTTATGAAAACCTTGAGCTAAAGCAAAAAATGGTACGAGAAAGTGAGCAGTATTATAGCCAAAATGCTATTTTTGCAACGAATACTTCAACATTTTCTATTCGTGAAATTGCATCGGTGGCAACACGCCCTGAAAATGTGATTGGTTTTCACTATTTTAGCCCTGTAACTAAACGTAAGATGGTAGAGATCGTACCACACGAAAGTACTAGTGAGCATACCATAGCAACAGCGATTCATTTTGCCATTCAGCAAGGTAAAGTACCTTTGTTGGTTGCAGACAAAGAAGGCTTTTTTATCAACCGTATTTTAACGCCATTTTTACTTGAGGCGATTCAATGCTTAGTTGAAGGTGAAGGAATTGAGTTTATTGATCGTTCTTTACAAGAGTTTGGCTTTAAGACTGGTCCATTAGCAATGATTGATGATATGGGCTTAGATATGATCGTTAAATCAAATAAAGCAATGGTCGAACAGCTAGGGAGCCGTTTTAAACTACCTGAAAGTGTGAAACTTTTAGCAATGAATGAACGTAAAGGGCGAAAAAATAAACGTGGTTTTTATCTTTACAACTCAAAAGGCGAAAGAACCCAAGAAGATAAGAGCATTTATCACGTAATGGAAACTATTATGCGTAATGATTTGGAATCTCAAGATATTGCTCGCCGTTGTATTTTACGAATGATTAACGAGGCTTGTTGGTGTTTACAAGATAATATCATTCAATCGACTGATGAAGGCAATGTTGCATCGGTTTTAGGTTTTGACTTCCCTGATTTTCGTGGTGGAATTTATGCCTACATAGATAAAATCGGAGCAAAAGAAATTGTTCATCAATTACGCAAACACGCACAATTGTATGGAGAACGTTTTGTCCCTTGTGAATGGCTATTACAACGTGCTGAACAAACTATTTAATCAATAAAAAGGAAACATTATGAAATTATCTACAATTGCTATTTCAGTAGCAGTCATTATCGGTGCTGTGGCAACGGGTGGAAGTTGGTACACAGGAAAACAAGTTGAAGAAAGATACGGAGAGTTAGTAGCATTAGGCAACAATAGCCTAAAACAGCTTGAACTTTATGGCATAAAAGCAGAAATCAAAGATGTTAAAGTGGAACGCCATTTTTTCAGCTCAGATATTAGCTATAACCTAGAAGCTCAAACTGCCAATGAAACCTATGTGCTGAAAGGAAGTGATAAACTTTACCACGGTCCTTTACCAATTAACCGTTTGATGAAAGGAAACCTTTTGCCAGCAATGGTCAGCAGTGAAGGGAAAATCAGCTTGCCAGAACAGTTAAAAAGCTATTTCACGAAACCTGAAGTCTTTACGCATCAAACAACGATGAGCTATGCAGGCGATGCAAACGGTCAGTTTTCAACATCAGGGTTTAAACTTGACGATACAATGTGGAATATCTCTGATACATCAGGGGAGTTTACACTGGCAAAATCAGGCGATTATCAATTAGCAATGGATATTCCAATGCTTTCGCTTCTAGATCCTATTACAAAGATGGAATATAACGGGCTTCGCTATGAGGTAAAAGGCAAAAAAACAGCTGATACTTATCGCTATTTAACCATTGGCGATTATACGATGAGTGCAGATAGTTTTAGCATTTCGTCAGCAGACGCTAACAAGCCTAGTTTAACGTTGAATAAAATTACTTCAAAAGGTGATGCTAAACTAGTAAATGAAGACTACGATATCTCAGGAGATTTTTCATCTCAAGTTGTCGTAAAAAATCAAAGCGAAGAGCTTGATTTAGGTCAGTTAAAAGCCGATTTATCAATGAAATTAGATGCCAAATCCTTTGATGAGTTGATGGTTTATAGTTCACAAATGCAAGCTGGTTCAGAATTGACTGATGAACAAAACGCAAAAGTGGAAGAAATTGGTAAAACGTTATTGAGCAAAGGACCACAGTTACATATCAAAGATTTCTCTTTAACTAATAGCAAAGGTAAAAATCAGCTCGCACTATTACTAAACTTAAAAGCAACTGATTTTAGTAATATGAATAATATGTCTGATGGATTGAATATCTTTAAACAATCTTTGTTTGATGTAACACTAAATATCAATGCGTTAGAAGAACTTGCTAAACAAATAGCCTCTATCGAACCTGAACAAAAAGCAACAGCAGAGCAAGCTGCAAAAGCACAAGTTGAGGAATTAGTACTTCAAGCAAGAAGTAGCGGTTTAGCAGTTGTTGATGCAGAAAATATTAAACTGAAACTAGAAATTGATGAAGGTAAAGTGAAACTGAACGGTAATGATGTGCCAGAAAATCAAGTTGAGAATGCTATGTTCTTTATTATGTTAGGATTAGCAGGAATGGGAATGTAGTGAGTTACTACCATTCAAATTGAGGCAATGTGAGATAAACATATTGCCTTTTTATCCACTAATAGTGTAGTAAGCAAAATCTCCCTACTTATTAAGCATTACTATACATCGTTTTACTATTCAACCAACGATGGATAAGTTGTTGGGTGAGTTTTGGATCTTGAGTAATAATCTGTTTTGCATAATTCTGTACTAGTGGGATCATTTTTCGATCTCGCATCAGATTAGCAACTTTAAATTCCGCCATTCCTGTCTGTTTTGTACCCAGAATTTCTCCTGTACCACGAATTTCAAGATCTTTTTCTGCAATCACAAACCCATCTTGGCTATCTCGCATTACTTGTAAACGTTTACTGGAAATCTTGCCTAATGGGGCTTTATACATTAGTACGCAATGAGATGCTGTTGCACCACGTCCAACACGTCCACGCAGTTGGTGTAACTGGGCTAAACCTAATCGTTCAGAATTTTCAATAATCATCAAACTGGCATTTGGTACATCAACTCCCACTTCAATCACTGTTGTGGCAACTAATAAATCAATATTTGCTTGTTTAAATTCCGCCATAATCGCTTGTTTTTCTTGGGGTTTCATTCTGCCGTGAACCAAACCAATACGTAAATCGGGCAAAGCTCTTTGCAAATCTTCTGCCATTGCTTCTGCTGCTTGAGCTTCTAAGACTTCCGATTCATCAATCAAAGTACAAACCCAATAAGCCTGACGATGCTCATTTTTACAGGCTTGATACACTCGGCGAACAATTTCATCACGACGTTCTTCTGAGATAGCAACTGTCGTAATCGGTGTTCTACCCGGTGGTAATTCATCAATAATAGATGTATCTAAATCGGCATAAACCGTCATTGCTAATGTGCGAGGGATAGGTGTTGCCGTCATAATCAGTTGATGTGGGTAAACATCGCCTTTAGCTCCCTTTTCTCGTAATGTTAGTCGTTGATGCACGCCAAATCGGTGCTGTTCATCAATAATTACTAATGCTAAATTATGAAATTCAACTTGCTCTTGGAAAAGTGCGTGAGTTCCAATGATCATTTGCACATTACCATTTTTTATTGCTTCAAGTTGTGCAGTGCGTGCTTTTCCCTTTACTTTTCCTGCTAACCAACCCACTTCAATACCGAAAGGCTGTAACCAATTTGCAAAATTAGTAGCGTGCTGCTCTGCTAAAATTTCAGTTGGTGCCATTAGTGCAACTTGTTTACCATTATCAATCGCTAATAATGCCGCCAATGCAGCCACAAGCGTTTTTCCTGAGCCAACATCTCCCTGCACTAACCGCATCATCGGGAATGGTTTCGCTAAATCTTGCTCAATTTCGCTTGTAACTCGTTGTTGTGCTTTGGTTGGTTGAAAAGGTAGGCTTGCTAAAAAACGTTGTTTTAAATCACTTTGATAACGTAATGATTCCGTATAATGTTGTTGCATACCAATTCTGATTTGCTGCATTGCTAAATTGTGTGCTAGTAACTCTTCAAAGATAAGCCTTTTTTGTGCTGAATGTTCGCCTTTTTCCAATAATTCGACAGGAACATCAGGCGTTGGTCGATGTAAGAATTTTAAAGCATCTTTTAAACTATACGGATACGGATTAAATTGATCAGGCAATAATTCTTGAACCTGTACTTTATCCAGCAACGCCAAAGCCTGATCGGTTAATTTTCTGAGTGATGCCTGTTTTAATCCTTCTGTTGTGGAGTAAATTGGTGTGAGCGTTTCTGCCAATACAAGCGGTTGGTTTCCCCGAATAATTTGATACTCAGGGTGGTGTATCTCCGCCATATAACGCCCCCGTCTAATTTCACCAAAGGCTTTCACTCTTGTTCCAGCCACAAGGCTATTTTTCATTCCCGCATTAAAGTTAAAAAATTTCAGGGTGATTTTACTTGTGCCGTCAGATAGTGTTGTAGAAAGAATAGGGCGTTTACCAAACTGTACTTCAGTTAGCTGAACAATACCTTCGATAGTGGCATAAGATTCTGGACGGAGATCGATAATCGGCGTGATCCTTGTACGATCTTCATAACGCATAGGCAAATGAAAAAGAAGATCTTGCACATTGTTGATCCCAATTCGGCTTAGCTTTTCAGCTATTGCAGATCCTACACCTGAAAGAGCTGTTAAAGGAACACCATCTAATAATTGCTGGCTCATTGGTAAAATTCCTGAAGAAATAAACTTATAAAAAGTGCTAACAAAAATAAGAGGAAATTCAAAATTATCTTTTAGTTTATGGGCTGTGGGTACAATCTTCGGGAATGGATCACAGTAATAATCAAAATAACGTCATCAAATTCTTGATAAACAATACGATAAGAACGAGCAAACATTTCCCTTAATGCATTATTTTCTTGTCGCATTCGCCCAGCTTTTGGAAGTAAGCTAATTAACTCTAAGGTTTCAAAAATTTCATTATAGAGCTTAATTCCATTGCTGTGTATGAAGTAAACTCAATTACATTTTCAATAATTTCATCAATATCTTTTAAAGCCTGATCAGAAATAATATAAGGCTTACGCATAACTTGCATTATTCATCTGCTCTTGAAGTTCTCGTTCTTTTCTTATTAACGTTTGCTCAATACGCTGCTTAGCTTGCTCAGCAGTATGAAATCGTCCTTGCTTATAGTCTTGTAAGCCTTTTGCAATTTTATCTGCTAAAAATTCATCATAACCTTTTTGTTTCATTAACATACATCTTCTCCGCTCGCTTTTAAATTATATAGATCCTACCCCCGAACTCTCGTTCGGGTGTTTCCCGTAAATGAGCAAATTTTAAATAATATTTGCAAAAAATTAAACGGATCTTACCGCTTTCACTACACCGACAAGATAAGAAAGTTTATGCAAAATAGCATCTAAATGTGCTTTATCTTTTACACTAACCAACATTTTTACTTGGTAAACACCACCTGCTCTTGCTTCACTTTGGATACTCAAAATATTGCTTTGCATTTTCGCAACGGCGGTTGTAATGTCTGCCAATACACCTTGTTGATTTAAAATATCAATCCAAATTTCTGCTTCAAACTCAATCGCCTTTTCTTTAGCAATTTCCCAACTAACTGGCATATAGTGGCGTTGATCTTGTGCATAATCTTTGACATTTCGACAACCAATATGATGAATACTTAACCCTTTTCCTGAGCTAATATGGGCAATAATTTCATCGCCAGGCACAGGTAAACAGCATTTTGCAAAGCTAATTAGGCTACTATCAACCCCTTGAATTGCCAATGGCTGATTATTTTCAGGATTTCCATCTGTATCAATTTCTAATTTTTGCCCTGATAAACGTTGTGCTACTACACCACTAATTTGATTACCTAAGCCGATTTCTGCAAGGAGATCATCAAAGCTGGTTAATTTTAATTCATCAAGTAAATTTTGTTTTACAAGCGGATCGATTTTCTCAAAGTTTTGCGAATTTAGTGAGAGTAATAATTGTCGCTTACCTAAAGAAACGGCTGAATCACGCTCTTGGCGTTTTAAAGTACTACGAATACAAGAGCGGGCTTTTGCTGTTACCACAAAGTTCAGCCATAGTGCATTTAATCGTACTGTTTCTGCCGTTTGGATTTCGATCGTTTGCCCTGATTGTAATGGCTGAGAAAGTGGGTAAGGGTTGCGATCAACTACCGCACCAATACAGCGATCACCAATATCTGTATGTAACGCATATGCAAAATCTACCGCTGTTGCATTTGCAGGAAGTTGAACAATACGCCCCTTAGGAGTAAATACATAAATATCGCTAGAGAACAGATCTGATTTGACATTCTCAATAAACTCGGCTGAATTTCCCGCACTTTGTTGCATCTCAACAATGCTTTTCAACCACTGTTGTGTACGAACTTGAACGCTAGTGCTTACGTGATCTTGATAGCCCCAATGTGCAGCCACCCCAAGTCGAGCCATTTGATCCATCTCTTCAGTACGAATTAACACATCAACAGGCACACCTTTCGGTCCAATCATAGAAGTATGGAGAGATTGATAGCCGTTAGTTTTCGGTACCGCAATATAATCTTTAACTTGGAAAGGGCGGGGTTTATACAGTGAGTGCATCTGCCCAAGTACTCGATAGCAATTATCTACACTCTCAACCACAACACGAAACGAATAAATATCTAAAATAGAATTAAAATGTTGGGTTTTCTCACGAATTTTTTGATAAAGATAATAAAGTGGACGTTCTTTGCCATACACTCGGCATTTAATCCCCACTTCATCTAAGCGAGCTTTAATTTCAGCAGAAATGCGTAAAATCATCTCTTGCAAATTCCCCCTTGCCGTTTCGATAGAACGTTTAATCACTTCATAACGGTAAGGATACATCGCCTTAAAGCAGAGATCTTCTAACTCATTTTTCAGTGATTCCATTCCTAAGCGATGAGCCAATGGCGTATAAATTTCAAGAGTTTCTTTCGCAATTCTTTGGCGTTTATCTGGACGCAATGCCCCTAATGTCTGCATATTGTGCGTGCGGTCAGCTAACTTAATTAGTACCACCCGTACATCTTTAGTCATTGCCAAAATCATTTTACGGAAATTTTCTACCTGTGCTTCTTGGCGTGTACGAAATTTTAACTTATCAAGTTTAGAAACACCCTGTACAATTTCTGCCACACTTGCCCCAAATTCTTCGGCAAGTTGCTCTTCTGTATAAGGTGTATCTTCGATCACATCGTGCAACAATGCAGCAATAACTGCTTCGTGATCGAGTTTCATTTCAGCAATAATACACGCCACCGCAACAGGGTGAGTAATGTAAGGCTCACCACTTGAGCGAAATTGACCTTCGTGAGCATCTCGTGCCACTACAAAGGCACGCTTTACTCGCTCGATCTGCTCTGCGGGTAGATAACCTTGAATAATGGAGTTGAGAGGTTCAAAAAGATCCACGTTACACCTTTCCTTAAATAAAATTTAGATAAAAAAATGGACAATTCAATTGCAAACTGAGCGAGAAATCTCACCGCTTACATTGAATTGTCCATTAAAAATTATGAATTTGCTTGGACATCTGCAAGGAAAGAAATAGCTTCTCTTTCAACCACTTCTTGATGAAGTGCGTCAATCTTTTCTTGCTGATCCATAATTTGGTTATTGATTAAACCTTCTTCGATCTCACGCAATGCAATTACTGTTGGTTTATCGCCTTCTTCTGCTACCAACGCTTCACGTGTATGTAGCTGTAATTGTCTTGCTCGGCGAGCAGCGGTTAAAATTAAATCAAAGCGGTTACCAATTTTATCTACTGCATCTTGAACGGTTACACGAGCCATTGTTTACTCCAAATTTTGCAAAATTTTCAATTTATAAAAGGATAAGGATTATACAGAAGTTAGATAATGCTGACAATAGATTGGAAAATAGTTAAAAAATTTTTATAGCGTTTCTTTTACTTAAGATTTTTTTAATATTTCCTTGTTTTAATAAGTTCAACGAAACACAGTGTTCGTTTATTACGATAAATTTAACAAGGAGTATTCTATGAAAAAAGTAATTATCTTTACTACTTTATTAGCTGTATCAACCATCACTATGGCGAAAGGTGGTTTTCACGATGGTCATCACAAAGAAAAAGCACCAATGCAACAAGGTTTCTTTGATGAAAATGCTGCGGTGAAAAATGTTGCTGATGCAATCAAGGCTGTAGATGACACCCCTGTTGTGTTAGTCGGCTCTATTGTAAAGCAAGTTGATAAAAACGAGTTTATCTTCAGAGATAGTACGGGAGAAATCCAAATTGATGTAAGCAAACGAGCGTGGAATGGACAAACAATCACTCCACAAGATACGATTGAAATTCGTGGGAAAGTGGATAAAGAATGGTCTCAAGCTGAAATTGATGTAAAGCTGGTTATTAAGAAATAACTACCCTATTTTAATACACTAGAAAAACCGATTAATAACTGAATAAGTTACAAATCGGTTTTTTTGTAATGGTTCTCTACCTACTCCAACTCGCCACAAAAACGATAACCTTCGCCGTGAATAGTCACAATAATTTCTGGGGTATTAGGATGATCTTCAAAATGCTTACGAATACGGCGGATAGTAACATCAACAGTTCTATCGTGAGGTTTTAGCTCACGCCCAGTCATTCGTTTAAGTAAATCATCACGAGTCTGAATTTTGCCAGGATTTTCACAGAAATGAAGTAATGCTCTAAACTCACTACGAGGTAATTTAATAATATCGCCTTCAGGGTTAATTAAACTACGGCTATTTACATCAAGCACCCAGTTATTAAAACGATAGCAATCAACTTGTTCATTTTCTTTCGTTGATTTTTCTTTTTCTGACATCGTACGTTGTAATAAATTTCTCGCCCGAATAGTCAGCTCTCTAGGGTTAAATGGCTTAGTGATGTAATCATCAGCTCCAATTTCAAGCCCAAGAATTTTATCCACTTCATTATCACGCCCAGTTAAAAACATTAAAGCGATATCAGTATTCTCACGTAACTCTCGAGCCAACATTAAGCCATTTTTACCTGGTAAGTTGATATCCATAATGACTAAATGAATAGGATTTTGTGCAAGTATCGAATGCATTTCTACCCCATCGGCAGCTTCAAAGACATCATAACCTTCTGCTTCAAACACATTTTTTAGGGTGTTGCGAGTTACTGCTTCATCTTCAACAATTAAAATTTGTGGGTTTTCCATTTTGTTACTCTTATTAAATCGTTATGTTATGTATCGCAATGCATATAAATGTTGCAAACTTGTGCTATTTTACTTGGCATTGTTATGGTTAGAAAACATTTATTTTTACATTTAATTGGCTTTAATCAAATTTTAGCAAAAAAGTCTTAAAATGTTACCTATAAGACATGCTTTTAGCTATAAACTGATATATTCAATAGATATATCAAATAAATTTTTTGCCAAAGAAGTTGTTATATTTCGGTGACTTAGTATCGCTTGTTTTTCTGCTAACACTATGCGATTAACAGGAACATCAATTAGCCCCAGCATTCTGCGTTGATTTAAGGCACTCTGTAAAGGCAGGAAACTCGGGTTAAATGCAGCGTTTTCAGCATATCGCCCTGTAATAACCTGTTCACCAACCTGTAATGCAACGCCACTTACTGCTTGGCTATAAGGTGCATAAGCACTTTCAGCTGCACTAATTGCAGCTTGAACGACAATATCATTATGCTTTGTAAAAGCGTGATTTTGTGGGTCAAACAGAGCTTTATCAATGTTTAAGTTTGTAGGTCCAAAAGCATCAGGCAAATAGCTGTGTAGTAAATTATGTTGGCTATGGGGTAAATGAATATGTAGCGTAGAGGCGGTATTCAGCTCATTCATAAACTGGCGACAATGTCCACAAGGCGTATAATTTACCACCATATCTGTTAATGCTTTTTCACCAGATAACCAAGCGTGAGAAATTGCACTTTGTTCTGCGTGAACAGATTGAGCAATGGCATCAGATGTAAATTCATAGTTTGCTCCAAAATAGAATGTCCCTGATTTACCGATGGCTATTGCACCAACATAAAAATTAGAGACAGGAACAACAGCGTAGCAAGCAGCAACAGGTAAGCAATGTAAAGCGAGCTGTACTGGAGATAAGTTAAACTCTACACAAAATTGCTCAACGGTTTCAGCAGATATTTTTGCATTGCACTTTTGCAAAAAAAGTTGTTCAACTACCCGCTTGATTATATTTTTATGCTCAATATCAGAATCTTGTTCTATTAGCTGTGTTAAACGTTGTTGTAAGCTCATTATTTTCTCCTTTTAAATATTTAAAACCTTACCCCCGAGTCACAATGACTCCAACACTATTCGCTTGAGCTACTGCTTTCGGCTTATGTAATTCAATTCTCAATGCTTTAATACCAAATTCATTTTGTAATAAATCAGCAACCTTATACGCTACTGTTTCAACTAATTTGAATGGAGTTTTCTCAACAAACTCAAGGATCTTCTGAGAAACATCTGCATAATTTAAGCAATGTTCTACATTATCTTCAGCAACAGCTTGAGCAAAATCCCACTCCATTTCAATATTAAAAATTAAGCGTTGTTTAATCGTATGCTCCCAATCATAAGCTCCTATTGAAGCAAATGCCGTTAATTCACTAATAAAAACTTTATCAGTCATCGGATCTTTCCTTATTTTTCTTTTTCAAACTTCAGCGTAGAATATCACATTATTTATCGAAGAAATAAGGGGAAAATATGAGCGTAATCGCTTATGGTATCATTCTAGCAGCCTATTTATTTGGATCTATTTCTAGTGCAATCCTTTTTTGTCGCCTTGCTGGTTTACCAGACCCAAGAGAGTACGGCTCACATAACCCTGGTGCAACAAATGTTTTACGCATAGGCGGGAAATTATCTGCAATTGGTGTATTATTATTTGATATTTTAAAAGGGCTATTACCTGTTTCAGTTGGCTTTTATTTAGAACTCTCCCCATCAGAAATCGGCTTTATTGCTCTTGCAGCTTGTTTAGGACACGTTTTCCCTATTTTCTTCGGCTTTCGTGGTGGTAAAGGTGTGGCAACCGCATTTGGCATACTTATCCCGATGGGTTATGCAATTTCAGGATTTGCTCTAGCCAGTTGGCTACTCGTATTTTTAATTTCGGGCTATTCATCACTCAGTGCCGTTATAACCGCTCTTAGTATTCCTTTCTATGTATGGTGGTTTAAGCCAGAATTTACTTTTCCTGTGGCTTTGGTTTGTTGTTTATTGGTTTACCGCCATCACGATAACATTCAACGTTTATGGAGAGGACAAGAGGATAAAGTTTGGAAGAAAAAGAAGTCATAGCCCTTAATTCCACAAAAGTAAATGAGAAAAATTCTTAATCAAAATAGTCAATGCAAATCAATCTTATTTATTTGATAGGTATTTTCTATTTGATGAATAAATTATATTCATTTCACAGAGCAGATTTTTTTATTTATACTTTGTCTCGTTGAAATAATTCAGTTACACATATAGGAGAAAAGTAATGACAAATTCAATCGGTTTAAATGTTGCATCATCTGAAAAATTAGCTGCAGAACTTAATAAATTATTAGCAAGCTACCAAGTATTTTATACAAACGTGCGTGGTTACCACTGGAACATCAAAGGTGTTAGTTTCTTTGAATTACACGCTAAATTTGAAGAAATCTATGATGATTTAGTAGTAAAAGTAGATGAAATCGCAGAGCGTATCTTAACTTTAGGTCACGTTCCAGCTAATGCATTCAGCCAATACTTAAAAGAATCACAAATTGAAGAGCATATTGGTATTAGCTCTGCACAACAATGCTTAACTGGTACAGTTGAAGGTTTAAAAACGTTATTAAAACAACAACGTGAAATCTTAACTTTCGCAAATGAATTAGATGACGAAGGTACAGCATCACAAATGAGCGACTACATCAAAGAACAAGAGAAACTTGTTTGGATGTTCTCTGCTGCTGCAACTTGTGGTGTTTGCCAACAATAGTTTTTTATTCATTTTTCAAAAAAGTGCGTTAAATCCTTGTACTATAAGGTCTTAACGCACTTTTTTATATTAGAAAGACAGTGAAATGGTTGCAGCTCTACCAAAAATGATACCGAAATAAAATGGGGTATTCATAAGGTTTGTCAGCAACCTAGCCAAGAATCTATTTTTGTAAATTTTTGTGAAAAGCCCCCGCTTACTTATCTTCTTTTCGCTTTACTAGTTGTTGCTTTCTTCTTTTTAGCCGTTTTCTTTTTAGATACCTTTTTTATCGTTGCGATCTCTTTAAAGACTGGCTCTCCTTTTTTCGCTCTTTGTTTTGCGGTTTTACCTGCTGCTTTGGGTTTGCGTAAGCTAGTTGTCAAAGCAAAATCAATTTTTTTATCATCTAAGTTCACTCCGATAACACGCACTTTTACGGGATCGCCTAAACGATACATTACACCATTAGCACCTACAAGGCGTTGGCGGTCGCTATCAAAGTGGTAGTACCCATTATCTAGGCTTGAAATATGAACCAAGCCATCAATCAGTAATTCATTGAGTTTAACAAATAGTCCAAAGCCCGTTACGCTTGAAATAACGCCCATAAATTCTTCGCCAATATGATCTTGCATATATTCACATTTCAGCCAATCTGCAACTTCTCGGGTTGCGTCGTCTGCTCTACGCTCAGTGGCAGAGCATTTTTCCCCGAATTGATCCATATCGTCCAGCTTATAGTGATATCCACCGCCATTGGTGTAATGGCGAGTATTGCCCTGCTGTTTTTCGATTAAATACTTAATCGCACGATGTAGCAATAAATCAGGATAACGGCGAATTGGTGAAGTAAAGTGAGCATATTCCGTTAAAGCTAAGCCAAAATGCCCTTCGTTATCAGGGGAATAAATTGCCTGTTTTAATGAACGCAATAACATCGTTTGAATGAGTTCTTTATCTGGACGCTCTTTAACTGTATCCAGTAATTTAGCGTAGTCTTTTGGTGTTGGACTTAACCCACCATCTAAAAAGAGTCCACATTCTTTTAAGAATGTACGGAAGCTTGTCAATTTTTCTTCACTTGGTTGAGCGTGAATACGATAGAGCGAAGGCTCATCAGCTTTCTCGACAAAACGAGCAGCAGCAATGTTGGCAAGGATCATACATTCTTCAATAATTTTATGAGCATCATTACGAATAACTGGCTCAATGCGTTCAATACGCCCTTGTGGATTGAAAATAAACTGATTTTCAATGGTTTCAAATTCAATCGCACCACGTTTTTGGCGAGCATCAACAAGCACTTGGTACATTTTATGTAACTCTTCTAAATGGGGGACAAGAGCAGAGTAACGCTCTCTTAATGCTTCATTTCCTTCCAAAATATGCCATACTTTCGTATAAGTTAGGCGAGCGTGAGAATTCATCACCGCTTCATAAAATTGGAAATCACCTAATTGTCCTGCATCGGATACTTGCATTTCTGCCACCAAGCATAAACGATCCACTTGTGGATTAAGTGAACACAACCCATTCGATAATACTTCAGGTAACATTGGGATCACTCTATTTGGAAAATAAACAGAGTTCCCACGTTGTTGAGCTTCTAAATCAAGTGCCGTTTTCGGGCGAACATAGTAACTGACATCAGCAATCGCCACCCACAAACGCCAACCATTTTCTTCTCGTTGGCAGAAAACAGCATCGTCAAAATCTCTAGCACTTTCACCATCAATCGTTACAAGGGGAAGATGGCGTAAGTCCACTCTACCTTGTTTGGCTTCTTCGGGGACTTCTTCACTAAATTGGCGGATCTGTTTTTCAACACCTTCACTCCAAATATGTGGAATTTCGTGATTGCGTAAGGCAATCTCAATTTCCATACCAGGTGCAAGGTTATCGCCTAAAATTTCAGTAATAAAGCCCACAGGGCGTTTAAAATCAGCTTTGCGTGGTTGTAATTCCACAACTACTACTTGTCCCATTCTTGCCCCAAGACGCTGATCTTCAGGAATGAGAATATCGTGCTGAATACGACTATCATCAGGAACAACATAATTGATCCCTGACTCAGTGAAAAATCTTCCGACAATCTGTTTTTTGCGAGCTTCTAATACTCGTACAATACGAACTTCTTTACGACCACGGCGATCTGTTCCGTTAGGTTGTGCAAGGACGAAATCTCCGTGTAATACACGCACCATTTGGTTATTTGGAATAAACCAATCGTCATCACCTTCTACTTGTAAAAAGCCATAACCATCACGATGCCCGATAACCATTCCTTTTAATAAATCCATCTTTTCAGGTAAGGCGTAACGGCGGCGTTTAGTAAAAACTAATTGTCCATCATTTTCCATTGCTCGTAATCGACGGCGAATGGCTTCTTGGCGATCTTCATCATCAATGTTAAAGGTGGCAAGTAGCTCTTCTTTACTCATTGGTGCATCGTAATTTCGGATTGTTTGTAAAATAAACTCCCTGCTTGGTACAGGGTTTTCATATTTTTCTAATTCTTGTTGATAATTTGGATCTTGTTTCATTTTTTATTTTTCTCTTATATGTTTAAGGAAGGCATTTGCCTTATTTTTATTCTGTTTGTTTATGATTAAATTTGTGAATAAGACAAAACTTATTCAGGTTCAATGATGTATGCAAAATTACAAAGGTTAAATTAAAGCTAGATAGGATATAACGGAGAGAAGGACGTGATAGTCAGCTAACGAAATAAAAAGGCGACTAAATGTCGCCTCTCAAGAACAAATCTTATTGATTGTTTTGAACGTAATCAATCGCAGATTGTACAGTTGTGATTTTTTCTGCTTCTTCATCAGGAATTTCGATATCGAATTCTTCTTCTAAAGCCATCACTAACTCTACGGTATCAAGAGAGTCTGCGCCTAAATCTTCGATGAAAGAAGCTTCAGGTTTAACATCTTCTGCTTTTGCGCCAAGTTGATCAACGATGATTTTTTTTACGCGTTCTTCAATGCTCATTTTGTGTTTCCTATTTGTGAATTCGCTTAAGTGCGAGAGTTGTATAGTGTAAAGAAAATTCGTATAAATTCAACCTTTTTATGAGAAGTCAAACCAGCCTTGAGTTTTCTTATACACTTGAACCATTGTTTTGCTTTCATAAAGCAAAAAGCAAGATGGATTTTAACACTATGAATAGGGTTTATCCATAGCCGATTTTAGCCTGAGATTGAATTTCATCAAACAAGCGGTGAAATTTTTAAGAAATTTTGCAAATTTTTGCAAAAATCTTACCGCTTATGCTTTCCTGAATGGCTGTTGATCTCTACAATAGCAAGATTTTCATATTTAAAAATTATAAAGATAGGATAAAACAATGCGTACCAGCCAATATTTATTTTCTACACTCAAAGAAACACCAAATGATGCTCAAGTCGTGAGCCATCAACTAATGCTCCGAGCAGGAATGATCCGCCCGCTTGCTTCAGGCTTATATAACTGGCTTCCAACGGGTTTGCGTGTATTAAAGAAAGTTGAAAATATTATTCGTGAAGAGATGAATAAAAGTGGGGCATTAGAAGTTGAAATGCCTGTGGTACAACCTGCGGACTTGTGGATCGAATCAGAACGTTGGGAAGATTATGGCCCTGAACTACTGCGTTTTAAAGATCGTGGTGATCGCCCGTTTGTATTAGGCCCAACACACGAAGAAGTTATTACCGATTTAGTTCGTCGTGAAGTGAGTTCTTATAAACAGTTACCACTCAATTTATATCAAATCCAAACCAAATTCCGCGATGAAGTTCGCCCGCGTTTTGGAGTAATGCGTGGACGTGAATTTTTGATGAAAGATGCTTATTCTTTCCACACGACCAAAGAATCATTACAAGAAACTTATGATGTAATGCACCAAACATATAGCAACATTTTTACGCGTTTAGGCTTAGATTTCCGCCCTGTTGCTGCCGATACAGGTTCAATTGGTGGATCTGCATCTCACGAATTCCAAGTATTAGCGGCAAGCGGAGAAGATGATGTGGTATTCTCAACAGAATCTGATTACGCCGCCAACATTGAACTGGCAGAAGCGATTGCTGTTGGCGAACGCCAAGCACCAACTGCTGAGTTGCAATTAGTGGATACACCAAATGCAAAAACGATCAATGAATTAGTTGAACAGTTTAACTTACCTGTCGAAAAAACGGTGAAAACGCTGATTGTAAAAGGGGCAAGTGAAGAAAATCCATTAGTTGCATTAGTCATTCGTGGCGATCACGATTTGAATGAAATTAAAGCAGAAAAATTAGCAGAAGTTGCAGAACCCTTTGAGTTTGCTGATGAAGCAGAAATCAAAGCCAAAATCGGTGCTGGTGTTGGCTCGTTAGGCCCTGTCAATCTTAATATTCCAGTGATTATTGATAGAAGTGTTGCCATTATGAATGATTTTAGTGCAGGGGCGAATATTGATGGAAAACACTATTTCAACATCAACTGGGAACGTGATGTCGCCTTACCAAAAGTAGCTGATTTGCGTAATGTTGTAGAGGGTGATCCAAGCCCAGATGGTAAAGGGACATTACTCATCAAGCGTGGTATTGAAGTGGGACATATCTTCCAACTTGGTACAAAATATTCAGAGGCAATGAAAGCGACTGTACAAGGCGAAGATGGACGTCCACAAACGATGATTATGGGGTGTTATGGTATCGGAGTAACTCGTGTTGTCGCTGCTGCTATTGAACAACATCACGATGAACGCGGTATTATTTGGCCAACAGATGCAATTGCACCGTTCACCGTAGCGGTTGTTCCGATGAATATGCATAAATCAGAGAAAGTTCAAGCCTTTGCGGAAGAGTTGTACAAAACCTTACGCATCCAAGGTGTTGATGTTATTTTTGATGATCGTAAAGAACGCCCTGGTGTAATGTTTGCTGATATGGAGTTGATTGGTGTGCCACATATGGTGGTGATTGGCGAGAAAAACCTAGAGAACGGTGAAATTGAATATAAAAACCGCCGTACGGGTGAAAAACAGATGATTAACAAAGATCAACTGCTCGCTTTTCTACACTCGCAAATTAAAATCTAATTTGATGTGTGCTAGACAGGTAGGATTTCTTAAAAATTGGTGTAATGAACAAGATAGATACTGATTTTGTCCACTACACCAAAATACTGACCTAACCGCTTATCACCAATGGCAATTGCCAATCTATTGCTGTTAATCCTTGTTGGTGTAAATAATGATTAGTTTGAGAGAAATGTTTACAGCCTAAAAAACCACGATGAGCAGATAATGGCGATGGGTGTGGTGCAGTTAGAACACAATGACGAGTTCGATCAATAAATTGTCCTTTCTTCTGTGCGTGGCTTCCCCAAAGTAAGAATACAAGATGCTCTCTATGTTGATTTAATTGTGCAATAACTTTATCTGTAAAGCGTTCCCAACCGATATTGGCGTGTGAATGTGCTTTTCCGTGTTCTACGGTTAATACGGTGTTTAACAATAGCACCCCTTGTTTTGCCCAATCGACTAAATAACCGTGTTTAGGAATTTGGAAAGCAACATCTTGAGCTAACTCTTTATATATATTGACGAGTGATGGTGGGGGAGCAACACCAGGTTTAACGGAAAAAGATAGCCCGTGTGCTTGATTTACATTGTGATAAGGGTCTTGTCCTAGAATAACAACTTTAACATCCGAAAATTCAGTTAAAGCAAAAGCATTAAACACTTCATTTTGGGGAGGGTAAATGATCTTCCCTGCCGAGCGTTCTTGATAGACGTACTGCAAAATATGCTGAAAGTAATCTTGTTCTTTTTCTTCGCCAATGGCTTCTTTCCACGTTTTCATCATTATTCCTTGTTAATGAATAGTTAATAATCAATTTTAGTTGTTAAAATATGCTTGTTATTTAAGCTATAAGTTTAATTTTATCAAAAAATAAGCAAATATTTCTCGCTTTTTGCTGAATAGCAGTTAGAATACTCAAAAATTTTTGAAATATTCAAATTTTTTTGTAATTTATTGCTTAATTTTCTTATTAGGAGTCTCAAATGATCAAAGGTGTACAAATTACTGAATCAGCAAACAGCAACTTATTAAATTCTTTCTGGTTATTAGACGAAGAAAAAAATGAAGCTCGTTGCTTAGTTGCTAAAGGTGATTTCAAAGAAGATCAAATCGTTGCAATCAGCGAATTAGGTCAAATCGCATATCGTGAAGTGCCAGTAAACGTAGCGCCAACTATCAAAGTAGAAGGCGGTCAGCACTTAAACGTAAATGTATTACGTCGTGAAACATTAGAAGATGCGGTTAAAAACCCTGAAAAATACCCACAATTAACTATTCGTGTTTCAGGTTATGCAGTTCGTTTCAATTCATTAACTCCAGAACAACAACGTGATGTAATCACTCGTACTTTCACAGAAAGTTTATAATTTATATTTGACGATAAAAGCACTCACAAGGGTGCTTTTATTTTTTACCCCTTGATCCTTTTTCTGTATTTTCAGCCTTATCTACCGTTTTTATAACTGCTCGGGATTTTTCGTCCATTGAAACTTCAATTTTATGATCAACAACCACATTCATATTGATCGTGATCCCTTCCTCTGGTGTTTCTAGCTGGATTTTTGGGGTGCAAGCGGTGAGATAGTAGCAACATATTGCAAAAAATAAGGTTCGTATCATTTTCTTCCCATTAGCGTTTATCTAATTGTTGGTAAATTGAATGCTCAATATTTTGTTCGACTTGTGAACCATAATTGATTAGTTTCCAGAGATCAAACAGATTTTCTTGATGTTGATAATTCAGGTTTATTTTCGCTTTTTGATATTCTGCCAAGTGCATTTTTAATGCAGTTTTTAAGTGCATATTACCTTCTGTGGAGAGAGTGATCTTGGCTTCCAGTTCGTCAATATGACTATCATTGACCAAGTAAGTGAGAATTTGTTCGGTATAGCCACTTTGTTTCATTGCCTCTAAAAGCTCTGGGCTAAATTTTAAGTGAGATGGGGAAGCTTGTGTAAAACTACCATCACAAATATAGCAAGGTTTTCCACTTAGCCAAAAAGGTAATATAGCATTCGCCCTGCCCTGTAAATTCAGCTGATGATATTGGGCTAGAGATAATATTTCCGCAAAATCAATCCCAGTTAATTTTACATAGGCAATTTGGGTTTGAGGCAGAGCAAAACGTTCAATATGTAAATTTCCCCCTAAGAGATTAAATGAGAGTTCTCGTAAGAAAAGCGGATATTTTTTTGTGTAGGGATAATGCCCCTGTACTTTCATTTTGGCATTAGTAAGCGGAATGCCGACATTGATTTCTGCAATGCTGACATCTAATGCTCGCTTTGCACCAATATTTACTTGATTATGTTGATATTGGTAAGGGAGAGAAAATTCAATGCCTTTTAATTCGCCGTCAGGCAATGACACAGCACCATTGCGAATCGCAAAATGCCCTCCAGCAATCAGCCCTTTATCCGCAGTTGCACTAAAAGCGGTTTCACCACGAATTGTGCCGTTAGTAATTACCCAGTTGGAACGAAATGGCAAAAGCGGTTGGAATACATTAGCGGGTTGTTCCGACCAATATAATCGACCAATCAATTCACTGGATTTTTCAGTTAATTGCCTGCGAGCAAAAAGACGAATAGGCCCAAGTTTACCTGCACTGACTTCGCCTTTTAGCCGTAAATTTTCTACTTCACCTTCTACATTTAATGTAGCACTTAGTTTTTCTAATTCTCCACCGTAGCTAAATTGTGCTTTGGGAGCAATCAATTTTACCCCACCATTTAGATGAAATTGTTCATAGGCAAACTGGATTGGTTCGGTTAAATTGAGTGTTAAATGGGGAATGAGTACGCCATTTTGCTGAATTTTGCCGAGAATGCTATTAAATTCGGATAATTCCACTAAATTGCGATGCCAGTTTCCACGCCCTACAATGTTTAACGGTGTTTTAAATGCATTGAGCTGTGATGTTCCCCATAATTTCCATTGCCAGCGATCAACGACAGCATCAATCTCGTTTGGGTCTTGGAAAACCTGCAATGCTCCCATTTTAAAATTGCGTGCAAAGCCATCTAAATGGAGTTCTATATTCTTAAAATCAGGGCTTTCTCCACGAAAAATAGCGTGTAATCGCCCTGTTAAACCATATTTATTTAGTTGCAATCCTGCCAATGGAAAACGTAAATCGTGAATCGTTAAAAAACGTTCTGTACCTGTTAGACGTAATAATGCAGATGGTAGAAAGCGTAGGGTTAAATCTGAATATTCACCGTTTAATTCCATTGGCACTGCACTATATAAAATAAAATTGCCTTGCTTAACATTTCCTGTAATTTGAAGCGGTAGTTTAAGGCTAGTTTTTTGCAATTCGCCTTCAGGGCTACTGATCACCACATTGCCTTTTCCTTTAGCATTTTCTGACAATAAACTAATTCTTATGGCGGTTTTGATTGGAAAAAGGTTTTCTATGTTCAGCTCATTTGGGCTAATTCGGGTGGTAAGAAAACCACGCAGGGGAAAATCTTCACTCATTACCCAATCAAAACGCCCTTGCTCAATCGCAAGGCTGCCATTTTCTATGCGAAATGGAAAAGCGAGTTTATTTTCAGGAAAATTTGTTGATTGCAGTTTGAATGAACCAAGTAAATGATTGCTTTCTTTCTGCCATTCCAACTGGCTAAAACCCTGTTGCAAGGCTTTGTCTGTAATTACATCATCAGGTAGTTTCCAACGGTAGTGAATAGACAAAACCGAAGGAAGCGGTGTTAAATCTTGGAGCTGAGTGGAAAAATTAAGTTGGTGCTGTTCTTTATCACTTGGTGAATAATGAAGATCACCTGTTAATTCGCCTTTTGCAAATTGTGCCGATAATCTTACCGCTTGGTTATGGATAGACGCAGTGAGTTGTTGCTCAACTTTTGCAACTTTTACTGATGTAGGTTGAAGTAATAACGCATTGGCTCGATGCGGTAGATCGGCAGGTAAATTTTCCCAAATCAATTGTTGAATGTTTACAGTTCCATTCGGTAGTAAAGGGAACAACTCACTCAGTGAAAATTCACTTGATGTGCTATTTTCTTCTTTAGGTAACAAAGATAAGCAATGATAGTCAATAATCGCTTTTTCAAACTGAATATGCTGTTGCTCCGTCCATTGCAGTTTAAATCCATTAGTCGTCAGAATAGGACATTGTTGATAGGAAAGTGAAAAGTGATCAAGAGACGTACCACGCCAATCAGTATGAAATCCTTGGGGGATTTCAACTTTCCAATCTGTTGGCAATACCCAGTTTATTGTATGTGCCAAGCGACCGCCACTTATCAAAGCGACACCGCTTGCAAGTAGAATTGCAAACAGTGTCGCTAAAATCAATAACGTTCGGCGGATCATCGTTAAAGAATATTCGTAAATGGATATAACATTGCTAAAAAGGTCGCAACCGTCCAAGCGGTTGGATTTTTAATATTTTTTGCAAGTAGTAGCCAAGCTAACATTGCAAAAATGACAAATTGCACCCCAAAGAAAATAAAATAAGGGTAAGTAACCATCTCAGGCATAATTTGTAGCTGTTGGTATAGCACAAATGCAGTCCAAAGATAATTAAAGACTAAAGCAACCAATGCAAGAAGAACTAATAATTTTAAAAATCCTTCTAATCGGCTTTTTGCTAATACCAAATACCAACCTGCCAATAAAATACCTAATAAAAGCTGGGCAAAGTTATTTGCTCGGATACCGTTAAATAGTGAAGGTAGTTCATACCAATAGATAGCTAAATATTGAATGATTCCAATGCCTGCAATGGCAAGTCCACAAAAAATCATTGTGTTGTGGAGCTTTTCATCATCAGGCAATTTCCAGTAAATAAAAGGCAGGAATAATGATGCAGACATTGGAATTAACATTGGTGAATGTTTAGGGGTAAAACCTAATGTATATAAAAAATTCCCTAAAGCAAACACCAATAAAAAAGGCAATACAAAGGTTAAACGCCCTTTCTGCCCTGGGCAGATTTGCCCTTTCCATAGCACAATAAAACTGATGATGACGCAAACAAAAAAGGCTAATAAGTAAGGCGAAATAAAAATGGCATTTTGCGGTGCAAAGAAATGATTAAGACACATTTCTATAAATACCATTAGCATTACAGGTAATAAGGCATAAGTTGCCGTTTCAAATTTAGCGGAGTTGTGATCGTGCGACATAATATCTTTAAGAAATAGATTGATGAAAAATGATTTTAGTCTGAGATTATGCCATAATAGCCGACCTTTTTTCTATTTTTACGAGGTGTTATATGCGAATTTTACATACAATGTTACGCGTGGGGAATTTAGAACGTTCAATTAAGTTCTATACGGAAGTACTTGGAATGCGTTTACTTCGCACTAGCGAGAATAAACAATATAAATATACCTTAGCTTTTTTAGGCTACGCTGATGAGAGTGAAAGTGCAGTGATTGAATTAACGTATAACTGGGGCGTAGAAAGCTACGAATTAGGCACAGCTTACGGGCATATTGCGTTAGGTGTTGATGATATTTATGCAACGGTTGAGGCTGTTCGCCAAGCAGGTGGAAAAGTGACTCGTGAAGCAGGTCCAGTGTTAGGCGGAAAGACGATTATCGCCTTTGTTGAAGATCCTGATGGCTATAAAATCGAATTTATTGAAAATAAAGATGCTCAAAAGGCACTAGGTTAATTATATTTCCATTTAATTTTAGGTGGGATTTCCCCACCTTTCTATTTTTACCACAATGACAACACAAACTGATAACCAAGCACAAGATTATCGATTATTAAAAAACCGCTTTCGTGGTTATTTGCCCGTCGTAATTGATGTTGAAACCGCAGGGCTAAATGCACAAACAGATGCCTTACTTGAAATTGCCGCTATTACCTTAAAAATGGACGAACAAGGCTATCTACAACTTGATGAAAAATTCCATTGTCATATTCAACCTTTTGAAGGGGCAAATATTAACCCAGAGTCGTTGAAAGTTAATGGTATTGATATTGATAACCCTGAACGTGGTGCGATACCTGAGATAATTGCTATTCCTGAAATGTTTAAAATGATTAGAAAGGCAGTAAAGGACAATGGTTGCCAACGAGCAGTTATCGTGGCACATAATGCAGCCTTTGACCAAGCATTTTTACAAGCAGCAGTAAAACGAATCAATGCAAAACGCGATCCTTTTCACCCTTTTGCAATGTTTGATACTGCAACCCTTGCAGGTTTTATGTATGGGCAAACTGTTTTGGTAAAAGCTTGCCAAATGGCACAAATTCCTTTCGATGGTAAACAGGCTCATTCCGCTTTATACGACACAGAGCGTACCGCTGAGCTTTTCTGTACAATGGTTAATAAACTAAAAGATTTGGGTGGGTTTAAGTAGATGAATATTCAGTGCTTTCCGTTAACTATAATTTTGCTAAAAATTATCATTAATATCTCTATGAAAATAAAAATTGTTATGAATCATTTATTCGTAGCAGGTTTTACTGAAAGTACTAGGTGATTTATTTACTATAAATTGCTCATTTAATACTAAAATTACACCTTTTCACATCAATCAAACCGCTTATGTCATTACTTCAATTTACCTTACCCAAAATAGACAGCACCCATCAAGATCACCAAACTTTAGGTAATCTTGTGGGGCATTCAGACACACTTGCTATCTCTGAGGCGAGTGAGCAGTTTCAAGGTGTGAGTGTGGTGGTTACGCCCGATACTCGCACAGCACTCCGTTTAGAAAAAAGTTTATCGCAATTTACGTCATTACCAGTGCAGCTTTTCCCTGATTGGGAAACTTTGCCTTATGATAATTTTTCGCCCCATCAAGATATTATTTCAGCTCGTCTTTCTGCTCTTTTCCAATTACAACAAGGCAGAAAACAGATTTTATTGTTGCCGATAAATACGTTATTGCAAAAGGTGTGTCCGCCAAGTTATTTGGCGAACAACGTGCTATTGATCAAAAAAGGCGATACATTTTCGATTGAGAAATTACGCTTACAACTTGAAAATGCGGGGTATCGAGCTGTCGAGCAAGTTTTAGAATATGGTGAATATGCTGTGCGTGGGGCATTGCTTGATCTCTATCCTATGGGGGCAGAGCAACCTTATCGCTTAGATTTTTTTGATGATGAAATTGATTCAATTCGTACTTTTGATGTGGATAATCAACGCACTATTGCCGAGATTGCAGAAATCAATTTATTGCCTGCTCACGAATTTCCGACTGACAGCAAAGGCATTGAGTTTTTTCGCGGTCAGTTTAGAGAGCTGTTTGGTGAAATTCGCCGAGAGCCAGAGCATATTTATCAGCAAGTCAGTAAAGGTATTTTGAATGCTGGTATTGAGTATTGGCAACCGCTCTTTTTTGAGCAAATGGCAAGTTTATTTGATTACTTGCCTGAAAATACGTTGTTCATTACTTTCAATGATATTCAAGCTAAGGCAGAGCAGTTTTATCGGGATACTGAACAGCGTTATGAAAGCCGTAGAGTTGATCCAATGCGTCCATTGCTTACACCAAATAAGTTATGGTTTGCGATTGATGAAATAAATCAACAGCTTAAACGTTATCCACGCTTGAGTTTAACCAGCGAGAAAGTCAGAAAATCTACGGCAAAACAGAATGCCAATTTACAACCTTTGCCTGATATTGCGATTCAATCGAGCAGTAAAGAGCCTTTTGCTCAATTTCAGCAATTTTGCCAAAAGCTAACGGGGCAGATACTCTTTTCAGTCGAAACGGAAGGTAGAAGGGAAACCTTATTAGAGCTACTTTCGCCACTGGGTATTAAACCTAAGCAAATTAAAAAGCTAGAGCAAGTGTCAGATCCGTTTAATTTGATGATCGGGAATTTAGATCAAGGATTTATGATCGAACAAGCAAGCGGTGAGATTCTTGCAATCATTTGCGAAACGGATCTGCTTGGCGAAAAAGTTCAACAGAACCGTAGCCGAGAGAAACAACGAAAAACCGTTAATCCCGATACCTTAATTCGTAATCTGGCAGAGCTGAAAATAGGGCAAGCCGTTGTACATTTAGAAAATGGAGTTGGGCGTTATGCGGGGCTAACCACTTTAGATGCAGGTGGTATTAAAGCAGAATATCTAGTGTTAAATTATGCTAATGATGCCAAATTATATGTGCCTGTTGCCTCATTGCACCTGATTAGCCGTTATATTGGCGGTGCTGATGAAACCGCTCCTTTACATAAATTAGGCAGTGAAGCGTGGGCGAAAACACGTCAGAAAGCTGCTGAGAAAATTCGTGATGTCGCTGCCGAATTGCTTGATGTGTATGCCAAACGTGAATCTCAAAAAGGCTTTGCATTTCAATATGATCGAGAGGCTTTTCAGCAATTTAGTGCAACTTTCCCGTTTGAAGAAACTGAAGATCAGAAAATAGCGATCAATGCGGTAATTAGTGATATGTGTTTACCGAAAGCAATGGATCGTTTGGTGTGTGGTGATGTTGGTTTTGGTAAAACAGAAGTAGCAATGCGAGCGACTTTTTTAGCGGTAATGAACCAAAAACAAGTTGCTATTCTTGCCCCTACTACGTTGTTAGCACAGCAACATTATGAAAATTTTAAAGATCGCTTTGCAAATCAGCCTGTTAATGTTGAAGTATTATCTCGTTTTAAAACAGCAAAAGAACAAAAAGAGATTTTAGAGCGAACAGCCGAAGGTAAAGTCGATATTTTGGTTGGTACGCATAAGTTATTACAAGATGATGTGCAGTTCCGAGATTTAGGCTTGTTAGTTATTGATGAAGAGCATCGCTTTGGGGTTCGTCAAAAAGAGCGAATTAAACAGCTAAGAGCGAATGTGGATATTTTAACGCTCACTGCGACACCTATCCCTAGAACCTTAAATATGGCATTAAATGGAATGCGAGATCTCTCCATTATTGCCAGCCCGCCTGCCCGTCGTTTGTCGATTAAAACCTTTGTCAGACAAAGTGATGATCTGCTTATTCGAGAAGCGATTTTGCGTGAAATTCTGCGTGGCGGACAAGTTTATTATCTACATAATGACGTTGCGACTATCGAAAATACAGCTCAAAAACTATCAGAGCTTGTGCCTGAAGCACGAATTGTGATTGGACACGGGCAAATGAGAGAGCGTGATTTAGAGCGAGTAATGTCTGATTTCTATCATCAGCGTTTTAATCTGTTGGTTTGCTCAACCATTATTGAAACAGGGATTGATGTTCCAACAGCGAATACCATTATTATTGAACGAGCAGATAAGTTCGGACTTGCACAGTTACACCAATTGCGTGGACGTGTTGGGCGTTCTCATCATCAAGCCTATGCTTATATGCTAACGCCACACCCGAAAACATTAACCAAAGATGCACAGCAACGCTTGGAAGCAATGAGTAGCATTGATAATCTGGGGGCAGGTTTTGTGTTGGCGACCCACGATTTAGAAATTCGTGGTGCAGGTGAATTACTCGGAAGTGAGCAGAGCGGGCAGATTGAATCTATTGGCTTTTCGCTCTATATGGACTTGCTTGAGAGTGCCGTAAAAGCCCTGCAAGAAGGGCGTGAACCGACTTTAGATGAAATTACTCAACAACAAGTTGAGATCGAGCTACGAGTGCCAGCGTTACTCCCTGATGACTATGTGCCTGATGTTAATATGCGTTTGTCTTTCTATAAACGTATCGCAAGTTGTGAAAATGTGGAAGGGCTAAAAGATCTTAAAATTGAATTGATCGATCGCTTTGGTTTACTGCCTGAAGCCACGAAAAATTTATTTCAAATTACACAATTACGTCATCTAGCAAAAACGTTAGGGCTGAAAAAAGTTGATGCAGGTATCAATGGTGGCTATTTGGAATTTAAACCAACGGCTCAACCTGATCCGATGAAGTTCTTAACACTTATTCAATCAGATAAACAAACCTATAAATTTGATGGACCACATAAGTTCCGTTTTAGTAAAGCACTTGAAATGAGTTCGGAAAGATTGGAATTTGTTGGAGCATTATTGGAAGATATTGCAAGGTAATAAATACAGACATATATGGCAAAAAGTTGGTAATAATTATTTTACCGATTCTTACTAACTTTTTTATTTTCTTGTTAACACTTTTGTCTACTATGCGAAAGAGGCATAATGGTGGGAGAAAATAGTTATTTATCTACCTGATAAGTTTATCTCACCTAGTGAATGTGAGGTGTGATAGATTATAGCAATTATAATAAATTCTGAGTAATGGTGGGCGATACCGGTCTCGAACCAGTGACCCCCTCCTTGTAAGGGAGGTGCTCTCCCAACTGAGCTAATCGCCCTTCATAGATATGAAGTTTAGATTTTAAGTCTAAGTGGTGGGCGATACCGGTCTCGAACCAGTGACCCCCTCCTTGTAAGGGAGGTGCTCTCCCAACTGAGCTAATCGCCCACTTGAGACTTAAATCAAGGGAATGTTTAAAAGGTTGGCACTTAAAAAGTGGTGGGCGATACCGGTCTCGAACCAGTGACCCCCTCCTTGTAAGGGAGGTGCTCTCCCAACTGAGCTAATCGCCCTTTTCAAACTGTGCAACAGTGCGTTGCGGAGTGGCATTATAGGGATCTTAAAATTATCGTCAAACAATTTTTGCAAAATATTACTTGTTCGATGATTTTTTCGCCCAAAATACTAAATTTTCACTACTATTCCCCGATCATAAGAGTAAAATAGCTAAGTTTTTTGCTAAAAAATTGAATTAGGATAGAGAATGAAAATTGAAACCCTTTTCCCATTAGATCCAAATGTGAAAGTTCGTACCCGCTTTGCACCAAGTCCAACAGGTTATTTACACGTTGGGGGAGCGAGAACAGCCCTTTACTCTTGGTTATATGCCAAACATAATCAAGGCGAATTTGTATTACGTATTGAAGATACTGATTTAGAACGTTCTACCCCTGAAGCGACCCAAGCCATTTTAGAAGGTATGGAATGGCTAAATTTAGAATGGGAGCATGGTCCTTATTATCAAACCAAACGTTTCGATCGTTATAATCAAGTTATTGATCAAATGATTGAGCAAGGCTTAGCATACCGTTGCTACTGCACAAAAGAACGTTTAGAAACATTACGTGCAGAACAAGAAAGTAATAAAGAAAAACCACGCTATGACCGTTACTGTGTACACAATACACCAGCGGATATAAATGCTCCACACGTTGTTCGTTTTAAAAACCCAACGGAAGGTTCTGTTATCTTTGATGATGCAGTGCGTGGGCGTATTGAGATCAGTAACAGTGAGCTAGACGATTTGATCATTCGTCGCACTGACGGTTCGCCAACTTACAACTTCTGTGTTGTTGTTGATGACTGGGATATGGGAATCACGCACGTTGTGCGTGGAGAAGATCACATCAACAATACTCCTCGCCAAATTAATATTTTAAAAGCATTAGGCGCACCAATTCCTGTATATGCACACGTTTCAATGATCTTGGGTGATGACGGACAAAAACTGTCTAAACGTCACGGGGCTGTTGGAGTGATGCAATATCGTGATGATGGCTATTTACCTGAAGCACTCAATAACTACCTTGTTCGCTTAGGCTGGGGACACGGCGATCAAGAAATTTTCTCTCGTGAAGAAATGATTGAACTATTCAATCTCGAAGCGGTAAGCAAATCAGCCAGTGCCTTTAATACCGAAAAATTACAATGGTTAAATCAGCACTACATTCGTACTCTTGAGCCAAGCTATGTTGCTAAATACTTAGAATGGCATATGCAACAGCAAGGCATTGATTACAGTAATGGCCCTGCTCTTGCTGAAATTGTTAGTGTACTGGGCGAGCGTTGCAAGACTTTAAAAGAGATGGCAAGTGCAAGCCGTTATTTCTTTGAAGAATTTACTGCTTATGATGAAAAGGCGGTTGCCAAAAACTTTAAAGCTGAAGCGATTGCACCACTTGCAAAATTGAGTGAAAAACTCACCGCTTGTAACGACTGGACGGTTGAAAATATTCACGAGGCAATGAATCAAACCGCACAAGAACTTGAAATTGGTATGGGAAAAGTTGGAATGCCATTCCGCCTAGCAGTAACGGGTTCTGGGCAATCACCATCAATGGATATTACTGCTAAATTAGTGGGCAAAGAGCGTACGCTTGCTCGTGTTCAAAAAGCGATTGAATTTATCCAAGCTCATAACTAGTCAGTTTTTAAACAATCAACCCTTGATTATATTTTTATGATTGACAGTAAAAAGGTGAGAGCATATTATTCCTCCTGTTTGGGGATATAGCTCAGTTGGGAGAGCGCTTGAATGGCATTCAAGAGGTCGTCGGTTCGATCCCGATTATCTCCACCAAATTACTAATACATATTAAATATTCATAAATTTACCTACTAACCTTGCAATGCAAGGTTTTTTTCTTATATCTTCTCTCACTTTTTCCATTGACGAATCCAAAAGAATTGCTAAAATTTGTCGCTCTTTTAATAAAGAGATGTTCGGATGAAGATAGCTGGAGAGTGGGGATAACCCCACACCGACGAGGTAAACTCTTTCAGGTGCGAAAGCGAGGACAGCTATTGGACGAACCCTTGGAGAGATCCAGTCCGTAAAGAAATAGAAACGGAAAATGGACGCCGAAGGCGCAAGTGGTACAAGCCGTGAAACGCTCAGGCAAAAGGACAGGGGAGAAAAGTAACCTATCAGATACCTAATGTGGTCATATCGAGTATAGTGATATATCAATAAGCGGTGCGATTTTGCAAATTTTTTGCGAAATGTTACCGCTTGTTGCCTTCTTTGCTTTTCTTTCCTTGTAAATTGTTTTACGAGGAACTTTCAATGTCAATCGACCAAATTCTTAATACAATCAATAGCTTTGTTTGGGGTATTCCCTTACTTTTACTGATTTCTGGGGTGGGAATTTACTTCACACTGAAACTAAAATTTCTACAATTTATTCATCTGCCTAGAGCTTTTGTTTATATGTTTACCCGAGAAAAAGGCAATAATCAATCGGGTGATATTTCTGCTTTTGCAGCACTATCAACTGCCCTTGCTGCAACGATTGGTACAGGTAACATTGTAGGCGTTGCAACAGCCATTCAAACTGGTGGACCAGGGGCAATTTTCTGGATGTGGCTAATCGCCTTATTTGGAATGGCGACAAAATATGCCGAATGCTTGTTAGCGGTAAAATTCCGAACCAAAGATAAAGATGGATTTATCGCTGGCGGCCCAATGTATTACATTGAACTAGGAATGGGCAAACAGTGGAAATGGTTAGCAAAAACCTTCGCATTTTTTGGGGTAATGGTGGCACTCTTTGGAATTGGAACATTCCCACAAGTAAACGGTATTACAACAGCCTTACACGATACTTTTGACTTGCCGATTTTGCTCACAGCTGTTGTTTTAACGCTTATTGTGGCTGCAATTACGTTAGGGGGGGTACAGCGAATCTCTAAAATCGCAAGTGTTATTGTACCTTTTATGGCGATTGCTTATGTGGCGGCATCAATACTTGTACTCTCTATCAATGCAGATAAAATTCCTGACACACTGATTTTTATTGTCCATTCTGCGTTCAACCCTGAATCAGCTATCGGTGGTGTAGTCGGTTTTAGCGTAATGCAAGCCATTCAAGCAGGTGTTGCCCGAGGCATCTTCTCCAATGAAGCTGGACTTGGTAGTGCGCCAATTGCCGCTGCTGCGGCACAAACCAAAGAGCCTGTACGACAAGGGCTTATCTCTATGACTGGTACATTCTTAGATACTATCATAGTATGTACAATGACAGGTCTAGTTATCGTGCTAACAGGAGCTTGGAAAGGAACAGCACAAGGTGCAGAACTAACTAATCTTGCCTTTTCACAAGGGCTATTTAGTTCTGTTGGAGCGGTTATCGTAACTATTGGTTTGATTTTCTTTGCTTTCACAACCATTTTGGGGTGGTGCTATTATGGCGAGCGTTGTTTTGTCTATCTTGTTGGGGGGCGAACCAAAGGGATTAAATTCTATCGGATTGCCTTTATCACATTGATAGCCGTTGCACCTTTTATTCATCTGAATACGATTTGGGCAATCGCTGATATTGTAAATGGTTTAATGGCATTTCCTAACTTAGTCGCTTTAATTGGTTTACGCCATATTGTTATTGCAGAAACTCGGAGCTATTTTGAGCGAATAAAAGTAATGTAAAGATAAAATGGTTGCCAATAACTAATTATTAGCAACCATCTTACCCATCACTCTAAAATATTTACTTCACTGTCACTCGAGCAAACTTACGTTTACCGACTTGGTACACAAAAGTGCCTTGTTGAGCATTTTGGCGGACATCTTCAACTTTCTCGCCATCAATTTTTACGCCACCTTGTTGAGCTGAACGAATGGCTTCTGAGGTAGAAGAAACTAAACCCGCTTCTTTTAATAGCGTAGCTAAACCAATTTCACCTTCAAAGGTAAATTCTGGCATTTCATCTGGTATAGCACCTTTTTGGAAACGGTTAATAAACTCTTGTTCAGCAGCATCAGCATCGGCTTCTGAATGGAAACGTGCGATGATCTCTTTAGCAAGTAGAATTTTCACATCTCTTGGGTTTTTACCCTGTGCGACATCTGCTTTAAGCTGTGCGATTTCATCTAACGGACGGAAAGAGAGTAAATTATACCAATCCCACATCAATTCATCAGAAATAGACATCACTTTACCAAACATCTCATTTGCAGCTTCCGTCACACCAATATAGTTACCAAGCGATTTTGACATTTTTTTCTCGCCGTCTAACCCAACTAATAGCGGTAATGTCATTGCGACTTGCGGTTTTTGTCCTGCTGATTTTTGTAACTCACGTCCGATAAGTAGGTTAAAGGTTTGGTCTGTTCCCCCTAATTCAACATCTGCCTGTAATGCAACTGAATCGTGCCCTTGCAATAGTGGATAGATAAATTCGTGAATAGCAATTGGCTGATTATTACCAAAGCGTTTTTTAAAATCATCACGCTCCAACATACGTGCTACCGTATAATTTGATGCAAGGCGGATCATTCCTTCTGTACCTAATTGCCCTAACCACTCAGAGTTAAATACAATACGGGTTTTTTGTGGATCTAAAATTTTAAAAATTTGCTGTTTGTAGGTTTCTGCATTACGCAATACATCTTCACGAGTTAATGGTGGGCGCGTGCTATTTTTGCCTGATGGATCGCCGACCATTCCTGTAAAATCACCGATCAAAAATATAACTTCGTGTCCAAGTAATTGAAATTGGCGTAATTTATTTAAAACAACGGTATGCCCTAAGTGAATATCAGGAGCGGTTGGGTCTGCCCCTAATTTAATACGTAACGGGCGGTTTTCTTTTAGCTTCTCAATTAAATCTGCTTCTGAATAAATATCTTCTACACCACGTTTTAGTTCCGCAACAATGTTTTCGATAGATTGGCTCATTATCTTTCCTTATAAATCTAGTATTGAATCGTTGTATTATAGCGACAAGCAAAGAAAATCATAGAGAAAAGGCGAAAAAAAACGCCGTACTTTGTGGGGGAATACGGCGTAAGAGTTGGAGTGATTACCTATTATTTTTGAAGTGGTTAGATGATAATAATTCTCAACAAAACAAGCAACCATCTTTACAAAACCTTACAAATGAGAACTATTCTTATTTTTGAGATGAATTATAAACCAAAGTTGATTTAATTTCTCGACTTCGGGTAAATATTCCTCAATTTTCGCCATACAAGCGGTGGGTTCAAGCTCAGAGTTTGCAAAATAAGCGTTAAAAAAGACCGCTTGTTGCTGTTTTGAAAGTGGATTAGCATTTAGAAATAACGCTAATTCCAATGCAGGATCAGATATGGCACTGTACTCCCAATCAATTAACCAGAGCTTATCCTCTTGCTCAATAAGGTTTGCCAAGTGAATATCGTGATGGCAAATTGCCAATGCTAGCGGTTCGATATTTGGAAAAGGAGGAGTAAAAGAGAGTTGCTTTTGTTCAACAGGTGAGAGTTGTGCCCACAAAAATTGGCAACGTTCAGATAGCGATAATCTTGCAGATTTTGGCGAAAATCTCACCGCTTGTAGCTCGAATTGATGTAGTTTTGCCAACAATTGAGCTAATTTTGTGAGCATTTCAGGTGAAAATTGCGTTGGGGACGAACCATCAATCCATTCTAAAATCAATGCGTCTTTATCACAATAAAGGGGCTTAGGTGAGAGATTTAGCGGAGCAATCCATTTTAGCAAGTTAGCTTCTTGCTGATAATTAACACCATAATTTGTTGCACGCTGGCTTTGGGTACGAAGTACATAGCGTTCATTATTTTCAAGGGTTATCATTTGGCTACAAGCGGTAAGCCCTGCTAAAGGTTGTAAGGATCTCACCGCTTGTTGTCGATTTCTTGTGAGCCAAGCTAATGAATTAGCGATTTCCACGCAAGTAAACCCGATAATTAACACTTTCAACTGTTGGTGGCGTTAAATGCCACTCAGTTTTAGTTTGCGGAGCTAGCCAAAAATTAAGCCACTGAGTTTTATCACTCGTATCAAAGGTTTGAGTTACACCATCTTTGTCATACCAAAATAATTTGTACCATACGTTTATGCTATGTTGTGTTTGATTGGTTACAGTGAGCAACTGTGGTTTAGCATCGACACGAATATGTTGTGCAATTTGAGCCTCTACATTCACAATCGGGGTTGTGCCTGTTGGAAGATAGCTTGGTGGATTATTTGCACAAGCCGTTAAAAGCATAGCCAATAAACAAGGTAGCCAAAACGATCTCAATTCTTTCATCTTATTTTGCCAACATTTTGCCTAACGGTTCACCGCCAACAAGGTGTAAATGGATATGGAATACTTCTTGCCCACCATGTTGGTTACAATTCATAATCAAACGATAGCCATTTTCTGCAATCCCTTCTTCTTTTGCGATTTTAGCCGCAATAGTAAATAAACGCCCCATTGCAACTTCATCATCACTGGTTAAATGATTGACTGTTGGGATAAATTTATTTGGCACAATTAAAATATGTGTTGGTGCTTGCGGAGCAATATCACGAAATGCAGTAACTAATTCATCTTGATAAACGATAGCAGCTGGAATTTCTTTACGGATAATTTTACTAAAAATAGTTTCTTCGTAGTTGGTTAGCATAATGTTTCCTTAATATGAATGTTGTAAGCGGTAGGATTTTCCAACTTTTTTACAAAATTTGCAAAATTTTCTGCATATCTAACCGCTTGTATTGACTACCACAGCCAACGTGGGACTTTTTGGCAATAGTCTTGATAAATTTCCCCAAATTTCTGAGCCAAAATTCGCTCTTCAGGCTTAATCTGAAAACGAGTGATATAGACGATAAATCCCCACACGACAAGCAATGCAAACGCATTACCCAACCAAAACGCCCAAGCCAATAATAAACAGACTAATCCTAAATACATCGGATTTCGAGTAAAGCGATAAATGCCTTCTCTTGTTAAAGCTGATGTTTTATTTGGATCAAGCGGGTTGATTGTTGTCTTATTTTTCCAAAAAGCCCACAAAGCACAGAGATCAACCACAACACCAAAGATAAAACAGATCACCGCAAAACAGCGATATACCCAATTTGTTTCTGCATAATTTGGTAGAAAATAGATAATCACTGCACAAATAAATGCAACTAATGGCGGAGGGAGTTTGAGTTCCATAGGTTAATCTCACTAAATCAATCTTGGAATTATGCTGTTTTCGTTGATTTAATGCTAGTGATTTATCTATTTATGAAATTCGTGCATTAATGCCAAAATTGCTTGTTGGCGGTTTGCAGGCAAATGTCGAAAATATTTCAACATCAACACTTCATTCTGAGAAAGGCTTTCACCCTCAAAATTCTCTTTGCCATAGCGTAACCATTCAGGGCTAATATTAAGCCATTTTGAGAGTGTTTCAATTTTATCAGGTGTAGGAATAGATTGCCCGATAAGCCAATTATGTACCGCTTGCGGTGTAACAGGCTTATTCGGGTGACGAAGATTAAATTTATTTGAAATTTCGGCTAAAGATAAAGATTGAAACCCTGCCAATTCTAAGGCGACTTTTAATCTTTTACTAAAACCTGTTTTATCTGATTCTGAGTGCATTTCTGCATTATGACGAGTAAGCAATCAATTTTTTAAATTATTCAATTTATAATTTAAATTGTTTAATTGATGGAATATAATGCAAGTTGCCATTCAGGCACATATCAATCATATTCAGGAGAAACTTATGTCATTAAAAAAAGTAACCTTAGCTAGTTTGATTCTTTTAGGTTTAACCGCTTGTATTAGTAATGATGAAAAAAAAACTGATAATACAGGTCGAAGCATATCTAATGCAGCACAAGCAACACCTAGCGAAACAACAGAGGCTAATTCGCAAAAACAACAAGTTCCAACTAATACAACGCAAACCACACCTAGTGAAACAGTAGAGGCTAGTTCACAAAAACAACAAATTCCAGCTAATACAACACAAACCACACCTAACGGAACAGCAGGGAATAATTCACAAAATCAAACTCCATCTACGGAATCACAAAATATTGCTAATATAGATGACTTAAACAAACCAGATCGAGTTGCTGAAATCTATGAAAAATTTATTGCCGCAGGGCTTAATCAAGGTTTAGCTAAAGGCTACGCTGAAAAATATGCTGAATTTGTAACCGATGAACAACTTGAAGCAGACATTAGAGACTATGCTGGAAGTGGGCTAACTGAACGATATACTCTAGGTTTAACAAAATCAGGGAATGAGCTTATCTATAAGCAGAGATATTCTGTTACAACAATCCCAAATCATACTAGTTTCATTGATTATGATAATAAGAAACTTATTACAGAAGGGCTAGAAACCAAAATAGATAAAATCCCAAATGAGGGTAAAGCAATTTATACTGGTAAGGCTTATGGTGCTTTTAATACAAATGGAGAATTAAGCTATTCTGTTGATTTTAAAGCAAGAACAGGTTCAGGCATTATTACTGGAATAGAGCATTTTAAAGATAACATTATTTTAGAAACTGGTTCTATTAAAGAAAATTCAATTGTTTCATCAACAAGAATTGGTACTGAGAATAAAAGGGATTCACAATACGACCATTTATACCGCTATGAAATAAAATTTTTCGGTCCTAAGGCTGAAGAAATTGGCGGAAAAGCAGTAACTGGAGATTATACTTTTGGCTTAGCTGGAACTCGTGGCGAAATCCAAAAATAATTAAATAGTTCACTTTTGGGGTGCAGATCACACAATGTATCCCCATTTCATTATATCCGTATGAAATCATCTAAATTCTCTTTTATTTTTTTGCTGACAAGCCCAATTCTCTCAGCAAATCCCCTTGCCGATCCTGTAAACTTTGAGCGTTTATCACAAGCGGTCGGTTTTGAGCAACCATTTGCAAAAAAATCAGCAGATTTAACCGCTTCCCCAAAGGTCGCTTTACCGTTAGTTAATCCACATAACCTTGAAGCTCAAATAAACCAAGCCATTATTGAACAACAATGGCAAAATTTGCCCATTTTGTTACAACATTATCAACAGCAATCCCATTACGATACGACTCTTGTGCATTATGCTTTAGGGGCATTTTATTACAGCCAACAACGTTATCCTGAAGCGATTCAACACTATCAAGCAGTATTAAATCAAGATCCAACATTAGCTTATCCCCGTTTTGATTTAGGAGTAATGCTTTACGAAAATCAGCAGTACAAACAAGCCATCGAGCAACTTACTATGGCGAAAGCAGACTTAGCACCAGCAATGCAAGATCTAGCCGAACGCTATTTAGCAAAAATGGAGAAAGAACAGGGCTGGCAACCTGATTTCATCGTGCAATATGTGCGTACAGATAATGTCAATAATGCCTCTAGTTCCTCAATAGTTAATATCAATGGGCGACAATTAGTCAAAGATAAAGATTCATTACCACAATCAGCAGAAGGCTTTCGCTATGGTATTGGCATATCAAAATCCCATAATCTGAAAAGTAATCACTACCTTAACACTTCACTGCATTACAACGGTGTTTATTATTGGAATAATCAAGATTACAGCGAGCAATCACTTCGCTTTAGCTTGGGATACCAATATCGCAATGCCCAAATGAGCTTGGGTATTACGCCATTTGTTGAGCAAAATTGGTTAGGTAATCCACGTTATAGTAAGCAATTCGGTGCAACACTGCATAGCTATCGGTATCTAACTTCAAAATGGAGAGTGTCAGCTCGCTTAACTCATCTCCAAAAGCGTTATAACGACTATTTAACCGCAAGCCGTTATGATGGTTTCCAGAATAGTGCTTCATTGACATTACGTTGGCAAGCGGTGAGATCTTGGCAATTTTTTGCAAGTATTGATGTAAATCGAGATCAAACCAAAGAAAAAGCATCATCTTCCCATAAATTTGGTGGAGAACTTGGCGTCATTTATCGTTGGAAAAGTTGGGGAACGGAATTTAGAAGTAGCTACGCCAAACGCCATTTTGAAGGAGAGCATTATCTTTATGGCTATAAACGTGCTGATAAAGAATATCGGGCAAATTGGTCTCTATGGAATGAAAAATGGGCTTGGAAAGACTTAATGCCGAAATTGAATTTCAGTTATATCAAAATCCATAGCAATATGCCTGATTTCTATTCAAGAAAAAATGGAGAATGGTTTTTAACTGTGGAAAAACGATTTTAAGCAGAATTTCCTACCACGATATAATCTAGTGGTTCGTCCCAACTCTCTAATGGTAAATACTTTAACTGTTGACATTGATGAGCCAATCCAACACTGATTAAATGCTTGGCTTGGGAAAGGGTTCGGTCATAAAATCCGCCCCCCATTCCAAGCCGATTACCTTGTGTATCACAAGCAACAAGGGGGACGAAGATCATTTCTAATTCGCTAATTGGTAATACTTTTCTAACGTCTAATTTGGGTTCTAAAATTCCAAAACGATTAGAAGATAAATCTGCTTTATCATCAAAACGTAAAAATAGTAGCTGATGTGGTGAAAAAGGGTGTAATACGGGAAGATAAATCTTTTTGCCTATCAAGCGTAATTTTTCAATCAAGGGAAGCGGTGAGATTTCGCCGTTAAATGGTAAATAAAATGCAAGATGTTGAGCAGAATGATGTTCAATCAATTCTAGCGATTTGGGGATAATATTTTGTGCTGCAAAGCGTTGCTCATTAAGAGTTAATGCTTGGCGTTTGGCTCGCATTTCTTTGCGAAGTTGGCTACGTTGTTCGTAAAGTGAAAGTTGGGAAATATCATTCATCATAAAAAGAGACCCGAAGTGCCGTTATCAGTTGTGGTCCTTGAACCAGACGGTTCAAGGGAGTCGAACGTAATCATTTTTAGGCTTCTCGCAAGCGAGCCTGCTCACCAACAACTAAGAGTCCAACTCAAGGAGTTTTAAATATCGGCTCAGGGACGTAACTAACAACGCACACCTCAGGCAAAGTGAATACTAACGGAATTTAGCAAATTTTCCTAGTGTTCAGATCAATAAAATAACTAAAATGCTATTATTCGTTATTTTCTTGACCGATTGGAACTGCTTGAGCATCTGTCGATTGGAATTTTGCTAATGAGCTATCTAATTGCTGTACACAAGCCATTAGCACATTTTTATTTTCTACATTTTTGCGTTGTTCTTGTTCTAGTTCATAGTTCAAATTGAGTGCCACAATAGATAGCACTTTCTCAAGTTGAATAATTCCAGATTGCTCTTTTAATGCTGCAACACGCTCTTCTAAACGCTTCGCTGATGCTAATAAAAAATCCTGTTGCTCAGGTGGGCAATATAGACGTAGAACTTGTCCGAAAAGAGATAATTCAATATTATTTTTCGACATTATTGGGAAATCCTTACCAAAACAAAAATTTTTGCTATTATGCCACTCTTTATTCAAATCACAAAATAACAGGCTATGGCTATTTTACAATCGAACGAATTTCAACAACTTATTACAGACTTACAGATTGAATACACACCAGCAGAGTTTCACGGTTTTATCAGTGGATTAATTTCAGGCGGAATTCAAGATGAGTCGTGGAAGACGCTAACCTACCAAGTTACCAATGATGGACACGCTTTCTCACAAGCCCCTCTCCAAAAATTAACCGATTTTTATCAACAACTTAGTGAAAGTTTTGATGATGCAAATACACTTTTTTCACTTTGGTTACCAAGCGAAGAAGATGGTTTTGCGTTAGCTGATGGCATTGCACAATGGACAAATCACTTCTTACTGGGATTAGGTTTAGCTCAACCTAAGCTACAACAGGAAACCGATGAAGTCGGCGAAGCGATTGATGATTTAGATGAAATCGCTAAACTTGGCTACGATGAAGAAGATAAAAGTGAAGAATTACTCGAGGCGGGGGAAGAAATTGTTGAATACCTGCGTGTGGTTTCACTCTTTTTGCATAGCCATTTTACTCAGACCAAAACGGTAAATAAGCCACAAGTACATTGATAGTCGTTTTATTCATTTTCAAAAAGAGTGCGTTAAATCCTTACACTAT